>JAITBV010000085.1 GCA_031283395.1 Candidatus Adiutrix sp. | reverse complement strand
CACAACATCTTTCATTTTCACGCCACCCTGCCCCTGGCCGAAACCGCCTCCACCTTCGCCGAAATGCTTCTGGCCGGACGCCTCAAGGCCCGGGCCAAAAACGACCGCGAGCGGGCCGGACTCCTCTTTCACCTCCTTGATGACGCCTACGCCACCATCGGCCGCCAGGCCTTTTTCGCCCTCTTCGAGATCAAGGCCCACGAGCTGACGGAAAACGGGGCCACGGCCGACGACCTGGCCGCCGCCTATATGGAAAACCTGGCCGAACAGTTCGGCGGGGCCGTGGAGGTGGGGCCGGAATTCCGCTGGGAATGGGTCAGCATCCCCCATTTCTTCCATACGCCCTTTTATGTTTACGCCTACAGCTTCGGCCAGCTCCTGGTCTACAGCCTCTGGCGGAGCTACGAGCGGGAGGGCGCGGCCTTCGTCCCCCGCCTGACGGAGCTTTTGAGCCGGGGCGGCTCGGAGGCGCCGGAAAAAATACTGGCCGCCAGCGGCCTGGGCCCCCTGGACGTAAACTTCTGGCAAGGCGGCTTTGAAGTCATTGAAGGCTTTCTGGCCGAACTGGAGACCCTGGTCTAAAGGCCCGGCCGGGCTTGACAAGCCGCCCCTTTTAAGGTAACCTCCAGAAATCGACATTTTTAAGAGGGCAGGCCACTTTAGGCGGGAAGCGACCCTGGCGGGGGTTTGGAAACAAACAAGCCCCGGGCCGGGGTTTTTTGCGGCCAGGGGGAAACCCATCTCCCGCCTTTCCGATTTTTGTGCTATATTCCGGGTATGACTTTGATCACCCGGCCTTCACCTGATCCTTTGGAGGTTTCCATGTCCGCCCTCAGAGTTTTATTCGCCCTGGCCCTGACCCTGGCCCTGGCCGGACCTGTCCAGGCCGCCGGCCCCAACCTGGGCATTCTCATCTATAAATACGACGACGCCTACATTTCCACGGTGCGCAACGCCCTGGGCCAGGCCCTGAAAGACAAGGCCGCCTTCACCATGCTGGACGGCCAGGGCGACCAGGCCCTCCAGAACAGCCAACTGGACGCGATGCTGGAGAAAAAGGTGAACGGGCTGATAGTGAACATGGTCGACGCCCAGGCCGCCGAGGACGTCCTGGACAAGATCATGGCCGCGGGCATCCCGGTGGTCTTCTTCAACCGCGAACCCGATCTGGGCTTGCTGATGGAATACGACAAGGCCGTCTTCATAGGCACCAACGCCGCCGACGCCGGCAAGATGCAGGGCGACCTCATCAAGAAGATCTGGGACAGCCACCCCGACTACGACCTGAACAAGGACGGCCGGTTCCAGTATGTCATGTTTCAGGGCGAACCAGACAACCCGGAGGCCATAGCCCGCACCGAATGGAGCGTCAAGCAGGCGGAACTAAACGGGATCAAGATGGCCCAGCTCGGCCGGACCCACGTCTGCAACTGGGACGCGGACCAGGCCGAGGCGGCGATGGAGTCGGCCCTGGCCGAGAGCGGGGGCCAGATAGAACTGGTCATCGCCAATAACGACAGCATGGCCCTGGGGGCCATCGCCGCCCTCACCAAGCACGGCTACAACCTCGAAGGCGGGAGCAAATTCATTCCGGTCCTCGGCGTGGACGCCACCGACCAGGCCATCGAGGCCATCAACAAGGGCCTTATGAGCGGCACGGTCAGGCAGGACGGCCAAGCCATGGGCGAGGCCGTGGCCGCGGTCATGCTCAACCTGGCGGCCGGCAAGGCCCCCCTGGAAGGCACCAGCCACCGCTTCGACGACAGCGGCCTGGCCGTGCGCATTCCCTATTCGCCCTATCTGGGCCGCAAGTGAGCGCCTCCGGCGCGCTTGGGCGCCCATGATCCTGGTCTGCGGCGGAGCCGGCTATATAGGCTCCCACCTGGTCCGGGCCCTCTTGAGCCGGGGCGAGGCGGCGCTGGTGGCCGACAACCTGCAGACCGGCCACCTAAAGTCCCTGCCCCCGGAAGCCGTGTTCCGCCAAGGCGATTTACGCGACCCGGACTTTATGGACCGGGTCTGCCGCGAGATGCGCCCGGAGGCCGTCATCCACTTCGCGGCCAATTCCCAGGTGGGCGAATCCGTTCTGGATCCCCTTAAATATTTCAACAACAACCTCCACGGCACCGAAGTGCTCCTGTCGGCCATGGTCAAGCACGGGGTCAGGCTCATCGTTTTCTCCTCCTCGGCCGCTGTTTACGGCGAACCCGACAAGACCCCCCTGGCCGAGAGCGACCCGGCCGCGCCGACCAACCCCTACGGCGAAACCAAGCTGGCCATGGAGAAAATGATGAAATGGGCCGCCGGGGCCCATGACCTTAAATTCGTCTCCCTGCGCTATTTCAACGTGGCCGGGGCCAGCCCCGACGGCCTTATCGGGGAGGATCACCGTCCCGAATCACACCTCGTCCCCCTGGTCCTCTTGACGGCCCTGAAAAAACGGGCCGGCCTGGACATCTTCGGCGACGACTACGATACCCCGGACGGCACCTGCATCCGGGACTACGTCCAGGTCTCGGACCTGGCCGAGGCCCACTTGTTGGCCCTGGAACACCTGCGCCGGGGCGGGGACAGCGGGATATTCAACCTGGGGAGCGACCGGGGCTTTTCCGTCAGGGAGATCATCCGGGCCGCCGAAGAGGTGACGGGCCTGGCCATCCCGGCCCGGGTGGTCGCCCGGCGGCCGGGAGACCCGGCCCGCCTGGTGGCCGACAGCGCCAAGGCCCGGCGGGAGCTTGGCTGGCGGCCCCGCTTCACCCGGATCGAAGACCTGATCCAAACAGCCTGGAACTGGCATAAGAACCATCCCGACGGCTACGGGGACTGAATTCAAAACCGGCTGATGCGCCAGCCGGGCATGAGCACATCGCCGGCCAGGCGCAGGAAGTAATCATCGGTCATGCCGGCCAGGGCGTCCCGGGCCATTTCCGCCGGGCTGTGTTCCAGGGGGTAGCCGGGGTCGAGGTGGTCCAGAAATTCCCGGGCCTGGCTCAAGAGGGGCTGGCCGGACTTGAACTCGTCCTTGAGGCGCTCGAACAGGATCCCGTAAAGGCGCTCTATCTTGGGCGTCTCGCCCTTGATGGCCGGGTTGAAATATATCTTTCGGCGGTTGAAGTCCTTCAGCTTGATCAGGGCCTCGGCCACGGCCGGGGAAAAGCCGATCAAGCCCTCCTCCCGCCGGGCGGCCGAAGTGCGGCGCAGGTCGTCCACCAGCCGGTAAACGATCTGGCCGTTGGTGTGGCCCAGCACCTCGGCCACCTCTTCCGGCAGTTCCCGGCGGTCCACCAGCCCCACCTCGATGGCGTCCTCCAGGTCCCGCCCCACATAACTTACGCTGTCGCAAAGACG
>JAITBV010000076.1 GCA_031283395.1 Candidatus Adiutrix sp. | reverse complement strand
GCGCGACGGTTCCGGCCGGGTCCTGTGGAGCGGCCGGAGCGGCCCGGACGGCCTGGCCTCCCTGCCCGGCCTGGAAAAACTTTTCCGGGACGGCCGCCCGGACCGTCGCCTCTTCGTGGTCGCCCGGGCCGCGGGCCAGATGGCCCTGTGGCCCCTGGACTGGCAGGATTCCCTCTCCAACTGGCGCTGGCCCCTGGATGCCTACAACCAATACGAAGCCGAAAAGGCCGCCCGGGAGCCCAATCACTGGCTCCTGAACGCCCTGCCCCTCTACCGGCCCGGGGAAACGGCCAAGTTCAAGCTCATCGCCCGCCAGGGCCGGGGCGACTTGATGCGGGAGCCGGCCGGCGAGGAACTGGATTTGGAGATCCGCGACCCATTGGGGGAAAAGGCGGACCGGGTCAGGAAAAAGACCAGCGCCTTCGGCACCCTGAGCCATGAATTCCCCCTGCCCCCGGACGGCCATTTGGGTGAATGGACGGTCTGGGCCGGGCCGGCCGGCGGGGACCTGGCCCAGGCCGGTTCCTTCAAGGTGCTGACCTACCGCCCGCCGGCCTTCGAGGTGAAGATAGAAGGCCTGCCGGAAAAGGCCCTGGCCGGGGACCGGGCCGAATTGGGCTTTCAGGCCGACTACCATTTCGGGGCCCCGGTGGCCGGGCAGCCGGCCGTCTATTCAGCCCACTATCAGCCGGCCTTCTTCCGCCTGCCCGGGCCTTACGCGGACTTCAGCCTGGATGATAATATGAGCCGGAACGAGGAGGAGGACGGCCCGGAATACCCGGAAGAAGCGGCCGAGGTCCTGGCTTCGGGCGAAGGTCGCCTGGACCGGAGCGGGAACCTTAAGTTCGGCTTCAGCCTTTCCGCCCCGGCCAACCGGCCGCCCCGGCCCCGCCACCTGACCGCTAATGTCACGGTCACCGATGTGGACGGCCGCCCGGTCTCCACCTCCGGCCGCTTTCTGGTCCACCCGGCCTCCATCTACGCCGGCCTCGAAACCCCCCTCCTGGGCCGGGTCGGGGAAGAGCAGGCCATCAAGTTCATAGCCGCGGACCCCGAAGGCAACCTCGTGCCCGGAACGGCCGTTGACCTGACCCTCTACCGCCGCAACTGGCGGAGCGTGCGCCGCAAGACCCCGGGCTCGGCCTACGAATACGTCTCCCGGGTCACGGACGACAAGGTGGCCGAGACCCGCCTGACCAGTGGCGAAGGGCCGGTGACCTGGAACGTGGCCCCGGACCAGCCCGGCCAATACTGGGTCCTGGCCGAACTCCGCGACCCGGCCGGCCGCCCGGCCCGGGCCGCCCGCTACTTCTACGCGGCCGGGGCCGGCGAAGTGGGCTGGCTGCCGGGCCAGGAGGACGATCCCCTGATCCTGGTGCCGGACAAGAAATCCTACCAGCCCGGCGAGGTGGCCCGCATCCTGGTCCAGAGTCCCTTCGACCAGGGCGAGGGCCTTATGACCGTGGAAAGGGCCGGCCTACGCCGCTCCGAAACCTTCCGCCTCACCAGCAACACCCCGGTGCTGGAAGTGCCCATAGAGGCCTGGGATACGCCCAACGTATTCGTCTCGGTCCTCCTGGCCCGGGGCCGCCTGGCCGACCGCCCGGACCAGCGGAACATGGATTTCGGAAAACCCGTCCTTAGGGCCGGCTACGCCGAACTGGCCGTCCCCAGCCGGGCGGCCCTCCTGGATGTCAAGGTCGAAGTCCAGCCGCCGGAAGTTGGCCCCGGAGAGGAAGTGACCGTTGACCTGGTGGTCACCGACCACCTGGGCCAGCCCTGCCCCCAGGCCGAAGTGGCTCTAATCGCCGCGGACGCGGCGGTCATCCAGCTGGCGGGCGACTCCACCTATCACCCGGAAACCCAGTTCAACCGCTCTTACCCCCTCCTGATCCAGACGGCCAGCAACCTCTTCAGCCTGGTCGGCCGGGAGAAATTGGGCCTCAAGGGCGGAGAGCCAGGGGGCGGGGGCGGGCTTTCCCGGGAACAAGCCGAAGGGCTGCGCCGCCTCTTCGCCTCTCTGGCCTTTTTCGAACCCGGCCTGAGCCCGGATCAAAACGGCCGGGTCTCGGCCAAGATCAAAATGCCCGAAAATCTCACCACCTTCAAGATATTCGCCGTGGCCACCGGCCACGGCCGGAGAAGCGGCACCGGCCAGGCTTCGGTCCTGGTGAGCCGCGACCTTTTGGTCCGGCAATCCCTGCCCCATTACGCGGCCCCGGGCGATGAATTCTCTGCCAGCGCCGTGGTCAGCAACCGGGGCCAGGGGCAGGGCCAGGCCCGGGTGACCCTGGCCGGCGACAATTTCACTCTGCTGGAAGGGGAAGGGCTCAGGACGGTCGAGATCGAGCCGGGCCAGAGCCGGGAAGTGGCCTTCCGGGTCCAGGCCGGGCCGGGGCCGGAGGCCCGGTTCCGTTTCGGGGTGGAGATGGGCCGGGACCAGGACCGGGCCGAATTCGCCCTGCCCGTCATACCCGTGGGTGCCCTGACCACCCAGGGCGCCTTTGAGCGTTTCACCGAGAGCGGCAAGATGGCCCTGGCCCTGCCCCCGGGAACGGACCTGGAGCGGGGGGGGCTGGAAGTGGAAATGGCCCCCAGCCTCCTGGGGGTCTTGCGGGGACCCCTGGAATGGCTTAGGGCCTATCCCCACAACTGCGTGGAACAGACCGTCTCCCGGGCCTGGGCCGAACTGTTGACCCTGACCCTGGCCGACCGCCTGGGCACCGGCCCCGAGGAGGCCGAGACGGCCCGGAGCCGGGTGAAGGCCGCCCTGGCCAAGCTGGATTCCTGGGAAACGGGCGGGGGCTATAATTACTGGCCCGGGAATTACAATTGGTCAGCTCGCTCGGTCTATCTGACGGCTTATGTGCTGGATTTCAGGCTGGCGGCCCGCGAGGCGGGCTTTGATGAAGGGAGCGACAGCGCGGTTTATTTTCTGCGCCAGTCTCTCCAAGGGGACCGGAAAAATGCCTGGCCGGGGTGGTATTCCCCCGAAGCCGTGCGGAGCGCCCGGCTCTATGCCCTGGCCCAACTGGCCCGGGCCGGGGAGAATGTGGCCGCCCTCCTTGAGGATTTCCTGGCCCGGCCGGACGAGTTGGATTTATTCCAACTGGCCCACCTCCTGCGGGCCGTCCACTTCCAGCCGGCCCTGGCCGGCAGGGAAAAGCTAAAAAAGACCCTCCTGGACCTTATTGACAACAAGCTCGTCCTGACCCCGGCAGGGGCCGCTCCGGGCCACCAGGAGCCCCCGGAGATATGGTCCAGCCCCACCCGCACCCTGGCCTTTGTGGTGCTGGCCCTGGCCGAGGCCGCCCCGGACCATCACCAACTGCCCGGCCTGACCCGCCGCCTGGCCTCCGTGCCCCGGGGCGGGCACTTCGGCAGCACCCAGGATAACGCCACTGCCCTGAACGCCCTGGCCGAGGCCGCCTCGGCCCTGGAACCGGACGCGCCCGACCTGGCCATAGCGGCCAGCCTGGGGCCGGCCCCGCCCCTGGCCCAGGGCCGCTTCCGCAGTTCCCTGGACCAGCCCCTCATGGGCCGGGTGCCCTTGGGCGATTTGGCCGCGGCCCCGGAACTTAATTTCGACCTGGAAGGCAAAGGCCAGGTCTGGACCGCCGTGCGCCTCAAAAGCGCCCCGGTCAAGCCCGATCTTTCGGCCTGGTCCAGCGGCGGCTTTGGCCTGGCCCGCGACTTCACCGTGGCCGCCCCCGAACCCGGCCGGCCCGTGGCCGACCGCTTCCGGCGGGGGCAGGTGGTGCGGGCCTCCATCACCCTGGTGGTCCCGGAAGCCCGCTACAATGTGGTGCTGGAAGACCATGTCCCGGCCGGGTTTGAGCCGGTCAACTTCAACCTGGCCGATGCCGACCGGACCCTCCTGGATTTGGTCGACCCCGGGGATTCCGACGAATACGGCCGGCGCTTCTGGTATGACCACCAGGAGATCTGGCCCGACCGGGTGGCCGTTTACGCCGACTACCTGGGACCCGGGGTCTATACCTTCAACTACCTGGCCCGGGCCGCCACCCCCGGCCGCTATCTGACCCCCGGCCCCCGGGCCGAAGAAATGTATGCCCCGGAAAACGCCGGCCGGGGCGCCGGCCAGGTCATTGTGGTGGAATAGGTTTACCCCTTTGGGGTCAGGAGTTTTTTGACCAGGGTGATCATGGAGGGGTCGCCCTTGACCTTGATCTTGCCGGTGAGAAAGGCGGCCATGGGATTTATGGTTTTGAGATAGAGCCCCGCCGCCGTCTCCGCGGCCAGGGTGACGGTTATATCCGGCTGGCCCGCCGGGGCCCCGGGGGCCAGGGTCAGCCGCCCCTCGGCGGCTGAAAGGCTCCACTGGGCCGCGTCCGGGCCGGTGAGGTCCAGGAGGCCCACGGCGCTGAAGCCGGCCGGCAGATCCGGGCGGGCCGCTTCGGCCTTCTCCTTCAATATCTCGAACAGTTCGGCGATGTTCATTTTTATATCCGGCTGCGCCTCAGGCCCTTTCAGAGGACTTTTTATTGAGGCCTCCGCGAGGCCCTTTATTTTTGGGGAACATTATAGTATAATCAAAGGGATGATGGCCGGCCGCCCTGGCTGGTCGCCTCTTAAGGCCCGGGGCCTTCCCAAACCGCTCTTTTGAAGGCCGCTTTGATATCTTGGTCCAAAAGAGGTCATCCGTCTAATCGTCTCTCTGGTATAGCACATCTCCGGCCGGGTCGGCAAGTGCGCCGGACGGTCCGCCCAAACCAAAAGGAATGGTTCATGGATCGAACCGCCCCGGCGTCGCCGCCGACCCTGCGTTGCCCGGCCTGCGCCTTCATGACGCCCCTGCCGGCCACCAATTGTTCCCGTTGCGGCGCCCACCTCGGCACCGGCTTCATCCCCGTGGACGAGGAATCTGAAAACTCGGCCCGTTTGAAGAAATGGTTCATCTTCGGCCTGGCCGGCCTGGTCCTGGGTCTGGGGGGTGTTCTCCTGGGCCTGGCCTTTTTCAAGACTCCGCCCCCCGCTTCCCCCGCCTCCGGAGCCGCGGCCACCGTGGACACTATCCAGAGCCTGTCCGAGCAGTCCGGGGCCGCCGTGGGCGTGCGGCCGGATATAGTCATTAACCGAACCAAGTCCGTGGCCGGCCAGGTGGAAAGAAACCGTAAGGTCCCGGACCAGGAGGAGCCTGATTGATGGCCATTTATAAAAAATCCGGGGCCGTCCGTCCGGCCCGCCCCAAGCTGCGTTGCCCGGCCTGCGGCGCGGAAATGACTCCGCCGGTCGAGTTCTGCCCCGAATGCGGGGCGGACCCGCGCCTGGCCTTTCTGAAAAAAAAACGGCCCCGCCGCCTCTGGCCCAGGATTTTGTTCGGGGCCCAGTTCTGCCTTTTGGCCGCGGCCTTTGGCTTGCTCTATAAACACGCGCCCTGGCGCGGCGACGGCCTTCCCCCGGCCCCCGTTTCAGCCCCGGCCGGCCTTTCGCCCGAGGCCAGGCGCGAGGCCATCGCGGCCGCGCCGGCCGAGTTTCAGCGGCTGGCCGAGGAAAACCCCCTCCTTCTCCTGCCCTATATCTACGTTTACCGGGCCAAGACCTCGCTAGAGCGCCACCAGGACCAATTCCAGGCTCAATTCGGCCAGATCGGGGAACTGGACTTATCCAGGGACATCGTGGCTTTTCAAAAAGCCACCCCGGGGCAAAGACAAAAGATGCTGGAAGAACTTTTTATGATCAGGCCGGAAGACGGCAGCCCTTGAAAGGCTTTTGGTTTTCCATCCGGCTTCTGAGCCTTCTGCTTGTCCTGGGCGGTTGCGCCGCGGCCGGGCCGGCCGTTGACCGGGCGGCCCCGGCCAGGGCTCCGGCCTCGGGAGAGGCGGTCTATGGCGTTGTCCTGGATTTCCGCAGTCCCGCCGACCCGTTCCTGGCCGAGCGTTTCGCCGAGGTCAGCCGCCTGGCCCTGATGCGGGACCAGCCCGCCGACCTGGCCACTTTGAACCAGCGTTTGGCCGTTTCCCTGACCGAGGCCGGCAGCCTTCTGCACAACCAGGGCTATTATGAGGGCCGGGCCACCGGCCGCCTGGAAAAGCCTTCCGGAAACAAGGTCCCCGTGGTGGTTATGTTTGAACCCGGCCCCCGCTACAAGTTCGGGCCGGCCAGGGTGCTCACGTCCGGCCCGGTGCCCCTGAATGCTCCGACCGCCCCGCCGCCTTTGTCTCTGGCCGAAGCGGGCCTGCCGGACGGGGCCCCGGCCCGGGCCGACGATATGCTGGAGGCTGTGGAACTCCTGGTCGAAGCCTGGCGCAACCGGGGCTACCCGGAGGCCCGGGTGCGGAACTCCCGCTACTTCGTCAACCGCGCCGCCCGGGAACTGGAAGCCGAAATAACCCTGGACCCCGGCCCCTTCACCCGCCTGGGCCCGGTCCTGGTTTCCGGGGAAGCCCCGGTGGACCAGGACTACCTCGATGCCCTTAAGACCTGGCGGGACGGCCAGGCCTGGAACCAGTCCCTGGTGGAGGAATACCTGGCCTCCCTCCGGCGGACCGGCCTGTTTCAGTCCGTGGAAATGGTCGCGGCCCCGGGCCGGCCGACGACGGACGAAGGCGAGGTCAGGCCGGTCCGGCTGGCCCTGACCGCGGCCGCGGCCCGCACCGTGGGCGGCCAGATCAACTACGACACCGATTTCGGGCCGGGGGTCAAGCTCTACTGGGAACACCGCAACCTCCTCGGGCACGGCGACCGGCTGCGCCTGGACCTGCCGGTGTGGGCGGACCTCCAGGAATTGACCGCCACCTACCGTTACCCCTTCCTCTCCCGCCCGGACCAGGACTTCATCGCCCGGGGCGGCTTGCTCCACCAGGATACCGAGGCCTATAGGCTATGGTCCGGCTCGGTGACGGCCGGCCTGGAACGCCGGCTGTCGCGCCGCTGGCGGGCCAGCCTGAGCGGCTACCTGGAGGGCGGCGTCCTGGAAGACCCCGACCGGTCCCGGGAACAGTTCCATGTGGTGGGCCTGCCGGTCACGGCCGGCTACGACCGGACCGACGACCTCCTCGACCCCACCCGGGGAGCCCGGCTGAACCTGATGGCCGCGCCCTATATTGGCACCTATCGCGAAGGTTTCCAGGTCTTCCGCACCCGCCTGGAAGGGCAGGCCTTCCTGCCCTTGGGCACTCCGCGCGCGGTCCTGGCCCTGCGCGGCCTCTGGGGGGGGCTCTGGGGCATTGATGACAGCCAGGAGATCCCCAGCTCCCTGCGTTTTTACAGCGGCGGCGGCGGCTCGGTGCGCGGCTACGATTATCAATCCGTGGGGCCGCGCAGTGGCGACGGCAAGCCCCTGGGCGGCCTGGCCCAGGTGGAGACCGGGGCCGAGGCCCGGTTGCGTTTCACCGAAAGCCTGGGGGCCGTGGCCTTCCTCGACGGGGGCACGGTCTATGCCCGGGCCACCGACCGCCTCTTTCAGGAACTCATGTGGGGCACTGGCGCGGGGCTGCGCTATTTCACCCCGGTCGGCCCCGTCCGCCTGGACGTGGCCGTGCCCCTGGACCGCCGCCCCGGGGACAGCTCCTGGCAGCTCTATCTCAGCCTGGGCCAGAGTTTTTGATATGCGTCGCCCTGGGCTGGTCTTGGTTAAAATAGCGGCTATTGTTCTGGGCCTGATTTTGGGCTCGGCCGCCGGTCTTTACCAGTGGCTGGGCACGGAAGCCGGAGCCCGGTTCGTCTTCGGCC
>JAITBV010000144.1 GCA_031283395.1 Candidatus Adiutrix sp. | reverse complement strand
AGCCCAGCCGGCCCGGAGCAGTTTTTCCACTTCTTCCTTGAGCCCCTGTTCAAACATCAGGCCCGTGCGCCGGCGCAGACGGGCTTCCAGTTCCTCCGGCGGCCGGTCCAGGACCAGGGTCAGGGTCTCAAACGGCCTGTCCTTAAGGCCGTGCTCCCGCTGCCACTGGGATATGGGCCGGCCGGTGAGGTGGTGGACCTCTAGGGCCCGTTCCAGGCGCACCCGGTCGGCCGGACTCACCCGGGCGGCGGTCCGGGGATCCACGGCGGCCAGCCGGGCGTGGAGCCCCCCCGGGTCCTCGGCCGCCAGCCTGGCCCGAAAAGCCTTGTCCCGGCCGGGCCCGCCGAAGAGGCCCCGGGTCAGGGCCCGCAGATAGAAGCCGGTCCCGCCCACGGCCAGGGCCGGCCGGCCGGCTTCGGCCAGGCCCCGGACCAGGGGCCGGGCCGCCCGGAGATAGGCCGCGGCGTCGAAGTCCTGGTCCGGATCCAGGATGTCCACCAGGTGGTGGGGCACCCGGGCCCGGTCGGCCGGCGTGGGCTTGGCCGTGCCCAGGTCAAAGCCGCGGTAGAGGGCCAGGCTGTCGGCGTTGATTATCTCTCCGCCCAGGGCCAGGGCCGCGGCCAGGGCCAGTTCGCTTTTGCCCGCGCCGGTGGGGCCGGTGAGGATGGCCAGGCGGGCTCTGGGCTCAATGGTCATGGCCGGCCCCCGGGGGGGGCGAGATGGTGAAACTTATCAGGGCCAGGGCCAGGCCGGGGACCGGGGCCAAAAGGCCGGCCAGGAAGGCCAGGGGATGGCCCAGGTGGAAGTGGATGATCAGAAAGCAGACCAGGGCCGTGCCCAGGAAGGACAGGTAGAAACGGGCCAGGGTGCCCCGAAGGGACCGGCCTTGCCATTGGGGTGCCCGGTCCAGGAGCAGTACCAGGAGGCTGAGGTTGACTTCCACCACCAGGGCCCCCAGGGCCGCGCCGGCCAGGCCCCCGTCTCCGGCCAGGCGCCAGGCCGCGGCCGTCAGGACCAGGGCCGACAGCCGGGTCCAGAGGCGCACCCGGCGGGCCCCGGCCGCCGCTTCATTTGCGTGGTTCATTTTTGGTTTCACTCTCCAGCCGTTCGATCCGGCGGGCGAAGTTGAAGAGGTTTTTGAAGCCGGCGGCTATGCCTGTAAAAAGGCCCAGGAGCATACAGAACGGCGAGGTGCCCCAGCGTCCGTCCAGCCACCAGCCCCCGGCCAGGCCCAGGACTATGGCCACCACGAAGGCCAGGCCCACGGCCGAGGCCTGGGCCAGGGCGCTGGCTTCGCCGGGGCCGAAGGCTTTTTTCAGGCCCTCGAATTTGGGGGCTTCCTTCAGGGGCGGCGGCTCGGTTCCGGTGGTCATGGTTTTCTCAGCCGGCCAGGGACCAATACCAGGTCAGAAAGGCCTGGCCGAAAAAGATATGGAGATAGGCGGCCAGGACCAGGAAGGGGCCGAAGGGCAGGGCTTTCCGGCCCCAGCCTTCCTCCGGCCGGTCCCGCCGGCCCGCGGCCATAAGGACCAGGGCGCTCACCAGCCCGATGACCGAGGCCCACAAAATGACCAGGGGCAGGGCCCGCCAGCCTAAGAAAACGCCGATCAGGCCCAAAAGCGGCGGGTCGCCGTCGCCCAGACCCTCGTAGCCCCGGAAGGCTTTGAAAGCCACCGCCACGGCTTTCAGCGCCCCCCAGCCCAGGGCCAGGCCCAGGGCGGCTCCGGCCAGGGAGGCCAGGTGCGGACCCGCGGCCGGTTCCAGTTTCAGCCACAGCCAGGGCCCGGCCAGGTCCGGGGCCGGCCAGGCCAGGGCTCCGGCCAGGCCCAGCCCGGTGGTCGGATACATCAGTAGCACGGGGATGAGCATCAGTTCCAGGTCTATCAGGGCGATGGCCAGGAGACAGAGGACGAAATAATACTGGATCAGGAATACCGGGTCGGGGCCGTAAAGGCCGAACAGGCTGAGGGCCAGGACGCCTGAGGCCAGTTCCACCAGGGGATAGCGGATGGAGATGGGGCGGCGGCAGTCCCGGCACTTGGCCCGGAGCCCCAGCCAGCTTAAGACCGGGATGTTGTCATGCCAGCGAATGGCCGCGCCGCAGGCCGGACAGAAGGAGCGGCGGGGCTGGGCCAGGCTCAGGCCCTGGTCCCGGCGGGGGAGGCGGTGGATGACCACGTTCAGGAAACTGCCCGCCGAAAGACCCAGGGCCAGCACCATAAAATTCAGGAGAAAGGCCGCCTTGGGGCCGGGGGGCATGGCTCACCTCAGCCGACCGGAAGCCGGTCCGGCTCAGGGAAAGATCTTTTCAAGCTTTTCCTGGAGCGTGTCGGCCGTGAAGGGTTTGACGATGTAGTTGGAAACTTTGGCCTTGACCGCTTCGATAATGTTTTCCTGCTGCGCTTCGGCGGTGACCATGAGAAAGGGGATGTCCTTGATATGGTCGGTGGAACGGACATGGCGCAGAAGTTCAATGCCCGTCATGTTGGGCATGTTCCAGTCGCTGATGATGATGTCGAATTTTTCTATCTCCAGGAGGGCCGCGGCCTTCTCGCCGTCTTCGGCTTCGGAGATGTTGGAGAAACCCAACTGGCGCAGGATGTTTTTGACTATCCGCCGCATGGTGGAAAAATCGTCGACCACCAGAACCTTCATGTTTTTGTCGTAACCCATGATTAATCCGCCCCCTGGCTGTGGCGCTGCAGTTGCGGTCCGGTTTAACGAACCAAGCCCATATCAAAGTTTACCAGAATTCATCCCGGCTGGCAAGGGCCGGCCGCCTTGGCCCTTAAACCTTGGGGCGCTCCCGCGCCCCAAGGTTTAAGGCCTGAAAGCGCGGGGAGGATCACTTCCCCTTCACCAGCTTGTAGTCTTCGGCCACTTCCGGGCCCTTGTAGAGGTCCCGGGCGTTTTTGGCCACCAGGTCGGTCAGGGCCCGGCAGTTGGCCGTCTTAAGGAGCGCCTCGGTGTCGGCGGCCACTTCCGCATCCATCGCGGCCTTGATCTTCGGGGTCACGCCGCCGTTTTCCTTGATGACGTTAAGCACCAGGACAATGGTCTTTCCGTTGCGGTCCTGGAAACCTTTCAGGGCCTTGCCGGCCTCCGCCGTGGCGCAGGTCTGAAGCGCCCTGGTCGTGACCTGGGCGTACTTAAGTAGCCTTAAGGCGGCCTTCAGGCGGAGCATCCCCGGCTTGTCGCCCTCCTGGGCGCTCAGGCTGAAAGCGGGCGGAACCTCGGCGACTTTATCTTCCTTTCCGTCGGCCGCTTTTTCAGCCCCGTCCGCGGCGGCGGCCTCGGAAGCCCCGCCCGGAGCGGCCGTCTCGTCCGCCCCCCGGCCGGTGGCCGGGAAGATCGCGAGGGCCAGAATGAGGGCCAATAACAGGGCCAGTCTTTTCATGGTCAGCCTCCCCTTTCCAGAAGGCGCCGCCGGCTCCGGCCGCGCAGACGCCGTCGGGCCGCGGATTCGTCATCAAAAAATGCGGTCACCACCCCCCAGGCCAGGATCAGGGATTCGGCCAAAAGCCGCGGGAGCCGGCCGGACCGGACCTGGGCCCGCCGGTGGGGCATGACTTCATTGTTTAAAGCGTACATCCAGCGTATCTTTCGGACCCAGAGGGGGCAGGAACTGCCTCAATTCCCGGTCAAAATCACCCAGGGTGGTGAACTGGCGGTAAACGCTGGCAAAGCGCACATAGGCCACGGGGTCTGACTCCTTGAGAAATTCAATGACCCTTTCCCCCACTTCCCGGGCCGGGATCTCCTTGAGGTTGGCCTCCTGGAATTGCCGTTCCAGTTTTTCAATGAAGGCATCCACCAGTTCCACCGAGACCGGGCGTTTTTCCGTGGCCTTGAGGATGCCGGCCCGGATTTTTTCCCGGTTGAAGGCCTCACGCCGGCCGTCCTTCTTGATCAGGAGGGGGATCTGCTCCTCGACCTTTTCATAGGTGGTGAAGCGGCGTTCGCATTTGATGCATTCCCGGCGGCGGCGGATGGACAGGGCGTCTTTGCCTAAACGGGAATCGATGACCTTGTTGTACAGATCTCCGCAAAAGGGGCACTTCATGTTTCACTCCTGGCGGGCTTTGGGACCAGGGGGCCGTTCCCAAAGGGGGGCTTCCGGCCGGTGGGCCGGGTTAAGCTACTGTATTTTGTATAATATATCATATAAAGTTTAAAAATAATACTATATTAAAAATAATTATACTAAATTATATTTCATTTTGCAATAATAATTTTAGAAAATTTTTACCTCGAACCGCATTGTAAAATTTTAAATTGGCGTCATAATAAGGGACCGGTCCCCCGGCTGGAGGGATTCATGCTGACTTTGATCATCCTGTTTTTGATATGCGGTGTGGCGGCCGGCCTCCTGGCCGGTCTCCTGGGTCTGGGCGGCGGCCTGGTGATCGTGCCTCTTTTGAATTACATTTTCAAATTCAGCGCGGGCCTGCCGGAAGAATTGAGCCTGCGCCTGGCCATGGGCACCTCCCTGGCCTCGATTCTGTTCACGGGCGCTTCCAGCACCCGGGCTCACGCCCGCCGGGGTTCGGTCCTCTGGCCCTGGGTCTGGCCCCTGGCCCCGGCCCTGGCCCTGGGCACGGCTCTGGGCTCCAGGGTGGCCGCGGCCCTGCCCGTATTCGGCCTGAAGGCCTTTTTCTCCTGTTTTCTCGTGGCCGTCGCGGTCCAGATGCTGGCCGATTATTACCCGGCCTCCCGGGAGGCTAAACCTCCCCGGGCCGTTCTGGCCGGAGCCGGGCTGGGCATCGGGGGCATTTCCAGCCTGGTGGGCATAGGCGGGGGGACCATGTCCGTGCCCTTTCTGCGTTGGTGCGGGGTGGATATGCGCCTGGCCGTGGGCACTTCGGCCGCCCTCGGCTGGGCCATTGCCGCGGCCGGAAGCCTGGGTTACGCGGTCAACGGCTGGGGGGCGCCGGACCTGCCCCCTCACACTCTGGGCTATGTGAGCCTGCCGGCCACCTTCGGTGTGGCCGCCACCAGCATTTTTTTCGCGCCCCTGGGGGCCCGCCTCTCCCATGCTCTGCCGGTCAACACCCTAAAGAAGATTTTTGCGGTTTTTCTGGTCCTCCTGGCCGCCCGCATGGTTTGGGAACTCCTGGGGCCCCTGGCCCTCTGAGCCGGCCCGCCCTGAAACGGCCTGAAACCTGGCTCGACAGGGATGGAAAAAAACAATTTATTTTGGAAATATCTTGATAAATGTGGTAATATAGTTAAGTTACAGGCCGGACCTGATTCCGGGGCGGATAATATTTCATCGGAGAGAGAAAATGAGAGCCTTTTCCCGCATTTTTCCGGCCCTGGTTTCGGCCCTGGCCCTGACCCTGGTTTTTTCCGCGGGGGCCCTGGCCCAGCCGTCCCCGCCCAATGTGGGCGTGTTCGATCTGCAGAAGGTTTTTTCTGATTCCCAAAAGGGCAAGGATGTCAAAAGATCCCTGGAGGCCGACTTCAAAAAGCGCCAGGACGAATTGAAGAAAAAAGAAGATGAGATCAAGAAGCTGAGCACGGAATTGCGCCAGTTGGCCTCTTCCGGTTCGGCCAACAATGATGACCTGCGCAAGAAGGACGAAAACCTCAAGAACAAGGTCGTGGCCTATCAGGAGCAACTGGGCAAATACAACGAGGAGATGCGCAAGGCCGAAGAGCAGAAGATGAAGCCCCTCATGGACAGCGTGGTCAAGACCGCGGGCGACCTGGCCAAGGAGAGGGGGTATCTTCTGGTTTTGGAGACTCAGCGGGCCGGGGTGGTTTTTTCCATGGATAACATGGATATGACGGCCGACATCATCAAGGCCATCGACCGGAAAAAATAATCCTTTTCGGCCTGGGGCCTTAAGATGGCCGCCGCCCTTTGGCCGCGGCCCTTGGGGAATCTGTTCCGGCCCACCGGCCCCTTAGGTTTCGGTGGGCCGGCTTCTTTGTCGACAATGGCGGAGTTCCCATGCTGGTATTAAACAGTCCTCGTCCCCTGACCGAGCTGGCCGCCGAGGCTGGGGCCGCCCTGGACCGGCGCCTGGCCGTCCTGGGCGCGCCGGGCCGGGCTCCGGCCGTCACCCTGGCGGGCGACGGCGGGACGCTGGTGACCGCCCTCAGCGCGGCCGAGGACAGCGGCCCGGGCTGCCTGACCTTTGCCGTGGCCGAATCCTATCTTAAGCGGGCGGAAGAAGCCTCGGCGGCGGCGGTGATAGTCACTCCCGCCCTGGCCACGTCCGCTCTGAAGCTCCCGGCCCTGGTCACGGCCGAGCCGCGTCTTTTGTTTTCAGTGTGCCTGGCCCTGGCCGGGGCCGCGGTAAAGCCCGGGCCCCCGGCCGGCGAAGCCTTTTTCGCGGACCGGGCCACGGTTAGCCTGGGGCCGGGGGTGGTCCTCGGCCCGGGGGCTTATATCGGCCGCGGGGTACGCCTGGGAGCCGGAACGGTGGTGGGGCCCCGGGCTTTTCTGGATGACGGCGTGGCCGTGGGCGAGGATTGCCTCATTCATCCCCTGGCCGTTCTCCGCTGGGGCGTCCGGGTGGGCGACCGTTGCCAGATCCATTCCGGGGCCGTCATCGGCGGCGACGGCTTCGGCTACAACCAGTTGCCTGGCCCGGACGGCCGGCTGATCCATTTCAAGAACGAGCATTTGGGCGGCGTGGTGCTGGAGGACGATGTGGAGATAGGAGCCCAGACGACCGTGGACCGGGGCCTGGTGGCCGATACGGTCATCGGTCGGGGCACCAAGATCGATAACCTGGCGCAGATCGCCCACAATGTCCGCCTGGGGCTCGATTGCGTGGTGGTGGCCCAGGTGGGCCTCAGCGGGCACAGCGTCATCGGGGACCGGGTTTTCCTCCTGGGGCAGGCGGGCGTGGCCCCGGGCGCGGTCATAGGCGACGATGCCGTCCTCACCGCCCAGTCCGGGGTCAGCGGCCGGGTGCCGGCCGGACGCCGCCTGTGGAGCGGTTCGCCGGCCAAGCCCCATGAGGAATATTACCAGACCATGGCCCTTTCAGGCACCCAACTGCCCAGGGTGCGGAAATTTTTTCAGGCCCTGAAAAAGAGCGCCACCCTGGAGGAATTGAAAGACCTGTTTTTTTCCTCCCGGGAAAAGGAAGATTCATGACCGGTTCACCGCCTTTCGGCATTGACGTCATCCTGGAATTGATGCCCCACCGCTACCCCTTTCTGCTCATCGACCGGGTCACGGCCCTGGACCCCTGGCGGACCATTTCCGCCTATAAGAACATCACCTGTAACGAGCCCCAGTTTCAGGGCCATTTCCCCGGCTTTCCGGTCCTGCCCGGGGTCATGATCCTTGAGGCCATGGGGCAGGCCGGAGCCCTGTTCATCGCCATGTCCCAGCGCCGGGCCCCGGAAACCGTGCCCGAAGGGGTGGATCTGCCGGACCTGGCGGGCCGGGTGGCTTTTTTCGCTTCCGCCGACAAGGTCAAGTTCCGTCAGCCGGTCCGGCCCGGCGACCGCCTGGATATCGAGTGCCGGCTCCTGCGCTTCGGCAGCCGCATCTGGAAGGTGGCGGCCCGGGCCGAGGTGGACGGCCGCAAGGTGGCCGAGGCGGAACTGACCTCCGTTTTGTCCGGCCCCGATGATCCGGTTTCCTGACCCGGAGAAAGAACTCATATGTCCATACACCCAACGGCCGTCATCGATCCTTCCGCCGTCATTGATCCCACCGCCGAGGTCGGCGCCTACGCCGTCATCGGCCCCCGGGTGGTCATCGGTCCGGAAGTGGAGATCAGGCCCCACGCCTTCATCGACAAGGATACCGCCATCGGCCGGGGCAGCCGGATCTTCCCCTTCGCCACGGTGGGCGCCGATCCCCAGGATCTGAAATACAAGGGCGAGCGCACCGGTCTGATCATCGGTGAAAACGTGACCATCCGGGAATCGGCCACCATCCACCGGGGCACCGGGGGCGGGGACACGGTAATCGGCGACGGCTGCCTCATCATGGCCACGGTCCACATAGCCCACGACTGCCGCCTGGGCCCGGGGGTCATCGTGTCCAGTTATGCGGTCATGGCCGGCCACATCATCATTGGCGAAATGGCCATCATCGGCGGCCTGACGGCCATCCACCAGTTCTGCCGGGTGGGGGACCAGGCTTTTCTGGGCGGCTTTTCCGGGCTCTCCAAGGACCTGCCGCCCTATATGATGGCCGGGTCCGGCGATGGTCACCGCCTGTCCCTGTCCGGCCCCAACATCGTGGGCTTAAAGCGCCGGGGGATGCCCCAGGCCACCATTGACGCCCTGAAGGGCGCCCATCATCTCATCTGCCGCAACCGCCGGCCCCTGGCCGAGGTGCTGGCCGAAGCCGAGGCCGAATACGGGACCGTGCCGGAGGTCCGTAAGGTGATCGATTTTTACCGGTCCTCGGACCGGGGCGTTTACCGCTGAGTTTTTCATATTTCGGGGGAGGGAAAGGTGACGCGGGCGGAGCGGACACACGCCATAGGGCTCATTGCCGGCAATGGGGATCTGCCGCTGGCCGTGGCTGAAAAGGCCAGAGCTTCAGGCAGGTTTTTGGCCGTGGCCGCCTTGGAAGGCGAAGCCGATCCGGCGCTGGCGGGCCCGGCTGACGAGTTCGCCTGGTTAAAGCTGGGCCAACTGAAGGCTTTGGCCGGGTTCTTCCAGGCGGCCGGAGCCCGGGACCTGGTGATGATCGGGGGCGTCAGCCGGGAGAACATCCTCTTTAATTATGACCCGGACGAGGATGCGGCGGCCCTCATGGAATCTTTGGAGGACTACCACAACGACAAAATTCTCCGGGCCTTTTGCCGCTGGCTGGAAGACAGGGGGTTCAAGGTCCGGGCCGCGAACGAGCTTTTGCCGGAACTTTTGGCCCGGCCGGGCCTTCTGACCCGGACCGCCCCCGATGAAGCCCTTTTGACCGACTTGAAGGTGGCCTGGCGGGTGGCCAAGGAACTGGGGCGCCTGGATGTGGGCCAGTGCGCGGTGGTCAGCGACCGCATAACACTGGCCATCGAAGCC
>JAITBV010000269.1 GCA_031283395.1 Candidatus Adiutrix sp. | reverse complement strand
TGGGGGCAGACATGATGAGGCCGCTTGGGTTCGCCGCAATGGGCGCACTTGACCACGGTGGGGGCCAGGGCCTTATAATGGGTGCGGCGCTGCCGGCCTTTCATCTTGCTCTGTTTTCTCTTGGGTACTGCCATATAACACCTTCATAAAATTCAGCGGAAGTCAAGCCCGGCTGGGTCAGCCCGGTTCCCGGCGGCAACCGCAGGGCCCCCGGTTAAGGTCGGCCCCGCAGTTCAGGCAGAGCCCGGCGCAGTCTGGCCGGCAGATAAAACGGTAAGGCCAGGCCAGCCAGAAGGACTCGGCCAAAAGACCGGCCAGGTTCACCCGGCCATCAGTCACGACCAGGGCATCTTCCTCTTCCGGCCATTCTTCGCCCGAAGCCGAAAGGGGCAGGTCTTCCTCCAGCCCGCCGGTGAGGACGGCCGAAGCCGGGGCCAGGCAACGGTCGCAGGTCAGGGTCGCCCCAACCTGGAAGGAACCCCGCACTTGTAGCCGGGCGCCCCGGCGGAGGAGCCTTAAGGCCCCGGTCAGGGCGGAAACGAAGGCGGGCGGCTCTTCACCGTCCGCGGTCACCAGCGCGGCCAGAGCCTCGGGGCCGATGTTCAGGGGGCGCTCCAGACCCTCAGGCGGCACATCATCAAGGGCCACGACCAGATCGGAGAGCGGGTAACGCCGGCCGGGACTCACTCGGCCTGTTCCGCCGCGGGGCCTTGATCCGCCGGGGACGCCTCAACCAAGTCCGCCGGGGACGCGGAAGGCGCCGGGACGGCTTCGGCCGGGGCTAGGGGGGGCTCGACGTAACCGCTCATCACGGATTCGGTCTTGTGTCCGCCCTGGTTGATGGCCAGGAACATGGAGGTGCACATGAATATGACCGCGGCCGCGCAGGTGATCTTGCCGATGAGGGTGGCCGGGCCGCGGGCCCCCACCGAACCGGAGGAACCGCCGAAAGCCGCCCCCATGCCCGCGCCCTTGCCGGCCTGGAGGAGGACGGTCAAAACCAGCACCACGACCGCCAGCACATGGACGACGATGACTATCGTATTCATACCGCCTCTGAAATCAAGGTCTTTCCCCTGCCCTGATCATCTCGAATTAAATATTATAGCACAACCAGGTCCCAGGTCAAAGCCAAATTTTGAAATAGGGCAGCGGCCCATGGTTGACGGAAACCGGCCCGGCGGTTACAATAATTTATTTAACCAAAGGAGCGGGCATGAGCGAAGCGAACCAATTGATAGAGGCGCTGAAAAAGGCCTCCGCCGAACAGGAGGCCCGCCCGGCCTTCTACGAACTTCTGATGAAGAGCACCGTCTTCGTGCCCGGCCTCCGCCAGGAAGGCCAGAACGGGGCCGCGCCCCAGTTGAATTTCAAGCAGTGGAGCCAGCCCGCGGGCTTCATGGCCATCCCCTTCTTCCCCGACCCGGAGGACCTGAAAAAGACCCTGGGTCAGGACGAACCCTATCTGGCCCTGCCGGCCCCGGACCTCTTCCGCCTGACCCGGGGCACGACCCTGGTTTTGACCTGCCAGGACGGCCTGGCCAAAGCCTTCAAGCCGGACGAGGTGGATATGCTCCTGTCCTCCGGCCTGGCCCAGGACCCCCTGGCCGCGGCCCTGGAAAAGGCCGTGCGGGAGGAAAACAACGAGACCAAGGCGGCTTTCTACCGGCTCTTCATCAATTCCCAGGTCTTCGTCTTCGGCGAACCCCGGACCCCGGACGGCGAAGCCCTGCCCCCGGAAGAACCGACCGGCCCCCGCCCCTTACGTCCGGATGATAAATTCGTCATCGCCACCATAGACCACCCCCAGAAGGAAGGGGAAAGGATCATCCCCTTTTTCAGCTCCGGCGAGCTTTTGCAACG
The DNA here is from genome assembly GCA_031283395.1 of Candidatus Adiutrix sp. Next base: position 4,900 of record JAITBV010000269.1, on the reverse strand, counting down.
GGCGGCCAAGGCTGGCAACCTGCCCCCCCAGACCACCTTCCTGGGCCTGCCGGCCGTCCACCTCCTTAAAATGGCCAGGGGCATGGGCCTGCCCCTGGTGCTGAACCTGGGGCCCATGACCTACAAGATATTCCATCAGGATGAGATCGGCTTCCTCCTGGCCCAGATCAAGCCACCCAATTACGAGGAACGTCAACTGCCGGCCGGAAGCAGGGTCTCCCTGGCCCCGCCGGAAGTCCATCCCCGGGAGCTGGTGGAGGCTCTGTTGGATTTTCTGCCCGGCCTTCCGGGGGTCAAGGCGGCCTATCTCACCACCATGAGGGAGGATTCGGCCGAAGCCGAGCCAGTCCTGGTGATAGGCCTGGAAACCGAAGAGGATATGTCCGAGGCGCTTCAAAAGACCGCCCCCCTGGTGGCCCGCCACGCCCCCAAAGGCCAGGCCGTGGATTTCACCGAGGTCCGGCCCGGGGAAAAGGGCCTGAGCCAGTTATTGCTGACCAAAGTCGAACCTTTTTACCGCCGCGGCCAAGACCGGCAGTCCGAGCCGGCGGCCCGGCCGGAAACCCTGGCAGAAGCCGGGGAGGTGACCGAAACCCCGGCTTCCCCGGACGGCGCCCCGGGATTTTTCGGCCGCCTTAAGAGGATATTCAAGGGTTAAGGACGCCCATGACCGCCCCTCCCACCGAATGGAAGCTAGGCCCCCGGGCCATTGAAGAGCGGAGCTTTGCCATCATCGCCGCCGAAGCCGGGGCCCATGACTGGGCCGAGGCCGAATGGACCGTAGTGCGGCGCCTGATCCACACCAGCGCCGACTTCGAGTATGTGGCCGGGACCGTCATCAGCCCCGGGGCCGTTTCCGCCGGGCTGGCGGCCCTACGCGCCGGCGCGGCCGTGGTCACCGATACCAAAATGGCCCTTTGCGGCATCAATGCCGCCGGCCTGGCCACCTGGGGCAACCCCCTGGTCTGCCTTATCGGCGATGAGAAAACCAAGGCCCGGGCCCGGGAAACCGGCTCCACCCGCGCCCTGGCCGCGGTGGACCTGGCCCACGAGCTGTATTTCAAAAACGCCGAAGGCGGCCTCTGGGTAATCGGCAACGCGCCCACAGCCCTCTTCCGGCTCCTGGAAAAGCTGGAGTCCGAGCCGGACTGGCCCCGGCCGCGCCTCATCGTGGGCCTGCCGGTGGGCTTTGTCAACGCCGTCGAATCCAAGGCGGCCCTCCAGGCCAGCGGCCATCCCCATATCAGCAACCGGAGCCGCAAGGGCGGCTCCAATGTGGCCGCCTCGGTCGTCAATGCCTTGATAGAACTGGCGCGCCTGAAATGAACCGAAACGGCCCTAAAACCGGCTTGGAGGAAGCTGAGGAAGACCCCTTCCCTCCGCCGCCGGATAGGCCGCTGAAGGCCGGCTTCACCACTGGCACGGCGGCCACCGCCGCCGCCCTGGCCGCCTTAAGGCTCCTGTCGGGCGAAGCGAGGCCGGAAACGGTCAGGGTGAAGCTCCCCGGTGGCGGGGACCTGGACGTGCCCGTGGCCGGCGGCGAAAAACTTACGGCTGATGAGGCCGTGGCCACGGTCGTCAAGGACGCCGGAGACGACCCGGACGTCACCAACGGCGCAATCATCGGGGTCCGGCTACGCCGCCTTCCCGGCCAAGGCCTGACCCTCACCGGAGGGCGGGGCGTGGGCCGGGTGACCAAGCCGGGGCTGGCCCTGCCCCCGGGGGAATGGGCCATCAACCCCGGTCCCCGGGCCATGATCTCGGCCAACCTGGCCCCCTTTCCCGGCGGCCTGAACGTGGAAATATTCGTGGAAAAGGGCGAGGAATTGGCGGCCCTGACCCTGAACCCCCGCCTGGGCATAGCCGGGGGCCTGTCCATCCTGGGCACCACGGGGCTCGTCAAGCCCTTTTCCCACGAGGCCTATCTGGCGACCATAGACAGCGCCCTGAGCCTGGCCAGGGCCCTGGGGTTCCGGGAAGTGGTGCTCACCACCGGCCGCCAGAGCGAAAAACTGGCCCGCGGCCGTTGGCCGGACCTGGCCGAAGAGGCCTTTGTGCAAATAGCCGATTTTTTCAGCGACAGCCTTTCAAAAGCCGCGGGCCACGGCTTTGAAAGCATCAGCCTGGCGGTCTTTTTCGGCAAGGCCGTCAAGCAGGCTGCGGGCCTGGCCAACACCCACGCCCGCCGGGGGGACCAGGACCCGGCCCTCCTGGCCGAATGGCTGGCCGGCGCGGCCGGGCCGGATGTCCTGGCCGGGGTTGCCCGGGCCCTGACAGCCCGGGGGGCCCTGGATATATTGAAAGAAGCCGGGCTGGCCCGCCCGGCGGCGGAGGCGGTGGCGGCCAGGGTCCTGGCCAAAGCCAGGGCCTGGGCCGGCCCCGGACCCGGTTTGAAGCTGGCGCTTTTTGATTATGACGGCGAGCTTCTGGCTTCGGCCCGGCTGGACTGACAGATACCGCATAAAGGGAGAGCCATGCCTGAAAAAACCAAACCGAAACTCCACCTCATCGGCGTGATCCCCAACCTTCAGTGGGTGCCCCCGGCCGCCCTCGCCCTGATCGAGGAGGCCGACGTTCTTGGCGCCAGCGACCGCCTGTTGACCCTCTTTCCCAAGGTCAAGGCCGAAAAGCTGCGCATGAGCCTGCCCCTGGAAGGCTGGCTGAAGGAATTGAAAGCCTTGCAGCGCAAGGGCCGGAAAGTGGTAGTGCTGACCAGCGGCGATCCTAACTACTATGGCCTGGCCCAGAAACTGCTGACCGTCATTAACCCGGAGACGGTGGCCATCATCCCCTCTCCGACCCTGGTGCAGCAGGCCTTCGCCCGCCTGAACATAAGCTGGGAGCGCACCGCGGTGGTGAGCCTGCACGGCCGCGATTCCCAGGCCGCCTTCTGGAGCGCCCTCTTCCGGGCCAGCCATTCCGGCTCGGGCTTCGTGGCCATCTACACCGACCCGGACAACACCCCGACGGTCATAGCCAAGCGCCTTTTGGGCCGGGGCCAGCAAAACTGGCGCATGACCGTCTTTGAAGACCTGGGCACCGAGGATGAGCGCTCCACCACCTGGTCCCTCTTTGATGCCAAAATGCGCAAATTCTCGCCCCTGAACCTGGTGGTGCTGGAATGCCTCAAACGGCCGGCCCACATCTCCCTGGGCATGGCGGAGAGCGAATTCGTCCACGAGGCCGGCCTTATCACCAAGCGGGAAATAAGGCTGGTGGCCCTGGGCCTATTGGACCTCCGGCCCCATCACACCCTTTGGGACCTGGGGGCCGGTAGCGGTTCCGTTTCCATTGAGGCGGCCAGCCTGCTCCCTTACGGCTCGGTCTGGGCCGTAGAAAAATCCCCCCTGCGCACGGAACAGATCGCCGCCAACCGGGCCTTTTTCGGAGCCACCCAGGTGGAGGTGATCGAAGACGACAGCCTGGCGGCCATGTCCCATCTGCCCCCGCCGGACCGCGTCTTCATCGGCGGCGGCGGCGGCCAATTGCCGAAGATCATCAAGGCGGCCAAGGCCAAGCTCCGGCCCGGGGGCCTGATCCTGACCAGCGTTATCAGCCTGGAATCCCTCAACCTGGCCACGAAGGCCGTCAGCGAGGCCGGGCTGGACCTGTCCGTGACCCAGCTCCAGGCGGCCCGCTCCGAACCCTTGAGAGACAGTCTTATCCTAAAACCCCTTAACCAGGTCTGGCTGGTGCGGGGCGACGCCAAATGACGCCGGTCCTCTTCGTCGGCGCCGGCCCGGGCGACCCGGACCTGATCACCGTGGCCGGGCGCAACGCCCTGGCCGAGGCCGACCTGGTGATCCACGCCGGTTCCCTGGTCAACCCGGCTCTTCTGGATTGGGCCCGGCCCGAGGCCCGGCGGGTGGACTCCGCCCCCCTGACCTTAAGCGAGATAGTGGACCTCATGGCCCAGGGCTATGAGACCGGCCGCAAAGTGGTGCGCCTCCACACCGGCGACCCCTCCCTCTACGGAGCCATCCACGAACAGTTGACGGCCCTTAAGGCCCGGGGCGTACCGGCCCGGATCATTCCCGGCGTCACCTCGGCCCTGGCCGCCGCCGCCGGCCTGGGCCTGGAATTCACTCTCCCGGAAATAACCCAGACCCTCATCATCACCCGCGCCGCCGGCCGCACCCCCGTACCCGAGGGGGAAAACCTGGCCGCCCTGGCCGCCATCGGGGCCTCCCTGGCCCTGTATCTCTCGGCCGGCCAGGGGGAGGAAGCGGGCCGGGCCCTGAGCCTGGGCTACGGCCCGGAAGCGCCCTTGGCCCTCTCCTACCGGGCCACCTGGCCGGACGCCCGCCTGGTCTGGACCACCTGCGGCCAATTGGCCGAGACCCTCAAGGCCGAAGGTCTGGACCGGCATACCCTGATCCTGGCCGGGCCGGCCATAGCCGCCCTCCGGGGCCAGGGCCCGGCCCCGGCCAGCCGGCTCTACGACCCAGGTTTCAGCCACGGCCACCGCGCCGCGAAAGACCCATGCGGCTGACCACCATCGCCGTCTTCGCCCTGACCCGCCAGGGGGCGGCCCTGGCCCGGCGCCTGGCCTTGAGCCTTTCAGAGGAGGGTTATACCCCGACCCTGGGCCTGCCCCGGCGGCTGGCGGACGAATTCGGGGCCGACCTCTGTTTTGAAACCTTAGGCGAGGCCCTGGCCTCGCATTTCAACGCCTTCGGCGGCCATGTGGTCGTGGCCGCCACGGGCCTTACGGTGCGGCTCATCGCGCCCTTGTTGAAATCCAAGACCAGCGACCCGGCCGTGGTGGTCCTGACCCAGGACGGGCGCTTCGCCGTAAGCCTCCTCTCCGGCCACTTGGGCGGAGCAAATCAACTGGCCTCGGACGCGGCCCGGGCCCTGGGGGGACAGGCGGTCATCAGCACGGCCACGGACCTCTCCG
>JAITBV010000211.1 GCA_031283395.1 Candidatus Adiutrix sp. | reverse complement strand
GGCGATCCTGAAGCCCCCTTGGCCGCCCGCATCTTCGACGCCCACTACGACCCCTTCCGGGGCACGGTGGTGGCTGTCCGCCTCGTCCACGGACGCCTCAGGGCCGGGGAGGTCATTCGCCTAATGGCCGGAGCGGCCGAACACAAGGTTGAGGAGGTCGGGGTGTTCCGGCTGAACAGGGAACCGGTGCCGGAACTCTCCGCCGGCATGGTGGGCTACATCATCGCCGGGATCAAGACCGTTTCGGATGTGGCCATCGGCGACACCGTCACCCTGGCCGAGCGCCCGTCCCCATCCCCCTTGGGCGGCTTCAAGGAAGTCCTGCCGGTGGTCTTCTCCTCCATCTACCCCGTGGCTGCCGACGATTTCCCGGCCCTGGCCGAGGCCTTGGAAAAATATAAACTCAACGATGCCGCCCTGGTCTTTCAGAAAGACAGTTCCGCGGCCCTGGGCCTGGGCTTCCGCTGCGGCTTTCTGGGTCTTTTGCACCTGGAAATAGTTCAAGAGAGACTGGAGCGGGAATTCGACCAGTCCATAGTCATGACCGCCCCTTCGGTCCGCTACCGTTTCACTTTGAAGGATCAGGCGGAACTGACCATCGACAATCCCCAGGACTACCCTGATCCCATGAGCATCGCCTCAGCCTTGGAGCCTTATATACGGGCCTCCATCATGGCCCCGGAACGTTACATAGGGGTGGTCATGAAGCTGGCCCTGGATAGGCGGGGGGAGAATTCCCGCCTTAACTACACCTCGCCCGGCCGGGTTGAAATGACCTTCGAACTGCCTCTGGCCGAGGTCATCTATGATTTCTATGACCGCTTAAAAACCGTCACCCAGGGTTATGGTAGCTTCAATTATGAGATGCTGGACTACCGGGTCCAGGACTTGGTGAAGGTGGATATCCTTCTTAACGGAGAGAAGGTGGACGCCCTGTCGGTCATAGTCCACCGCGACCGGGCCAGAGCCCGGGCCTTAAACATGTGCGAGCGCCTTAAGGAGGAACTGCCCCGCCAGCAGTTCAAAATAGCCATCCAGGGGGCCATCGGCGGCCAGATCATCGCCCGCACCACCATCAGCGCTTTTCGCAAGGACGTGACCGCCAAATGTTACGGCGGCGACATCACCCGCAAGCGTAAACTTTTGGAAAAGCAGAAGAAGGGTAAAAAACGCATGAAAATGGTCGGCCAGATCGAAGTGCCCCAGAGTGCTTTTGTGGCCGTCCTGAAAACGGACGAGGACTGATGCCCCGGCCGATCCGCATCGTGCCGTTGGGTGGTTTGGGGGAAATCGGTCTTAACTGCCTGGCCCTGGAATACGAGGACCGCCTTCTGGTAATTGACGCCGGGCTCATGTTTCCCGACCCGGCCACCATGCCTGGGGTGGACTTGGTGATCCCCGATTTCACTTGGTTAAGGGAAAGGGCCGAACACCTTAGCGCCCTGGTGCTGACCCACGGCCACGAGGACCACATAGGCGCGGCCGGTTTTCTCTTTCGGGAGATCGGCCGGAGCATTCCCGTCATAGGCACCCGTCTGACCCTGGCCCTGGCCCGGGAACGTCTGCGGGAGGCCCGGGTCGAACCGGAACTGATTGAGATCGAACCCCGGCAAAAACTGACCGTCGGCCCCTTTGATCTGGAATTCATCGGGGTCAACCACAGTATTCTGGACGGCGTGGGGCTGGCCGTGGCCACCCCTTGGGGAGCGGTCATCCACACAGGCGATTTTCGAATGGATCAGGCCGGAGGCGAGGACCGCCTGGATATCTTCAAGTTCGCCGAATATGGAGAAAAAGGGGTGCTGGCCCTTTTATCCGATTCCACCAACGCCGACCAACCCGGCTTCTCCGACAGTGAAATCACTGTGGGGAGGACCCTGGAACGGCTTTTCCGGGAAGCTTCCGGCCGGGTCATACTGGCCTGTTTCGCCTCTTCCCTGGCCCGTATACGGCAGGTGGCCCGGGCAGCCAAGGCGGCCGGACGCCAAATAGTCTTTGAAGGCCGGGGCATGGTGAGCATAGTAAAGCTGGCCAAAAGTCTGGGCCGTCTTCAAATAGATGACGAAGATCAGGCTGCGGCGGGCGCGGACCTGCCAGATGACCGCCTAGTCATCGTGGCCACAGGAAGCCAGGGAGAGCCCATGAGCGCCCTCTACCGCATGGCCCACGGAGAACACCGCCAGATAGCCATCCGCGCGGGCGATACGGTCATTTTTTCGTCCCGGTTCATACCCGGACATGAAAAGGCCATAACCGGCCTTATAGACCTTTTCTATCGCCAGGGGGCCCAGGTGGTTGACGGGCGGGCGGCCAAGGTCCACGCCTCCGGCCACGGTCAGGCCGAGGAACTGAAGCTGATGCTCAACCTCACCCGGCCCCGTTACCTGGTTCCCGTTCACGGAGCCGCACGCCAACTGGTCAGCCACGGCGAATTGGCCCGGGAACTGGGTTGGCTGGAAGAAAATATTTTCATCTTGAACAACGGCCGCCCCTTGCGCCTGACCGGCGACAGCGCCGAAATGGAAGAGCCTGTGGCCAGCGGCCGCAAACTGGTGGACGGCAATCGTTTGGGTGAACCGGAGGACCCGGTGCTTCAAAGCAGGCTCAAACTGGCCGGCGGCGGCTTGGTGGTGGTCACGGTGGTGCTGACGGCCGGGGGAGAACTGGCTTTGCCGCCCCGGGTGGCCATTCGCGGGGTGCATTACGAAAACGACCTGGATTTGAGCCAGGAAACCGCAGCCGTAGCCGCGGCGGCGGTGTCGGCCTGGCGTGAGGAAACCGGGGATATTCTTGACGAAGAAAATCTTTCCGCCACCATACAGCGGGAAGTGCGTCAACTCTTTCGCCATTCCATCAGCCGTCGGCCGAGCATCTGGCCCCAGATAATCTTTTTGCCAGCTCCGGCGCCGGAATAAACCTTGGTTTTTCAATGATTGTTGATCTCGACCAGAAATTAAGATACTGAAAAAAGAACAGGAACACCTCGGGGAGGCTCCATGGCCGAAGAACTCATCGCCTTTTTGAATTTCAACTTTGAACTTAAACAGGTCAACATCAAATCTGTCAGCGGAGAGATGTTGACCGATGTGCCGCGTCACCTCATAAACTGGCGTGAATATATGGCCACCCTGGCCGATTCCGGCCTGGTGGCCGGCCCAGTTCTGGAATCCCTGTCGGAAATATATCTGAAACATCTGCCAGACGAAGTTCTGTTTCAGGATCTTCTCTCCTTCCAGGCCGAATTGCGTGAAAGCCTGGGCCGGTTGGTCAATGAAGGGCTCTGGCCCGAAGATACCTGGAGGCGCCTGCTTCGGGAAACAGAAGGAGTTCCCGTTACCGTGGAGGCTGGAGGAACTGGAGATTTGTCCCCAACCGGACGTGAATCCTTGAAATTCAAATTCGTCTATCTGCCTGAAACCTATCGCCTGCGCCTTTTGCTTCTTTTGCGTGAACTGGTGTTGGATGACCGCCTCTGGAGTCTCGGCCAAAAGGAGGACGGCCGCTTCTTTTTCCAGGCAACCGAGCCGGTTCAAACAAGCCAGGTCGCGGTGGATACTTCAAACTTGAGCCTGTCCGAAGCGGCCGCGATCCGGCTTCCGGCCGTGCTGGCGGCCGAGGCGGCTGAGAAATTGCCGGTGCTGCTCCAAAACATGATGAAGGAAAAATTGCCCGAAGTCCTGGAACAAAAGCTGGCCGAGGAGTTTCCCCAAGCCTTGGAGCGGGAGATGGAAGCCCGTCTGCCGGAAGCTTTGGCCGAGGCCGTCGAAGCCCGCTTGGCGGAGGATTTGGCGGCCAAGGTCGAAGCCAAATTGCCCATAGCCCTGGCTGTCAAGGTGGAGACCCGACTGCCTTATGCCCTGGCGGCTATGGTGGATAAAAAACTGCCCGAAGCCCTGGAAGCCGAAGTGGCCGGACAACTGCCGGCAGCCCTGGCTCGGGAAGTAAAAGCCAGGTATCCGGAGGCTTTGGCCAAGGCGGTGGCCGCTCAACTGCCTGAAATCCTGGCCGCCGAAGTGGCCTACCGGTTGCCGGCGGCTTTGGAGCCGGCGTTGGAAGCGGCTTTCCCCGAAGCCTTGGCCTCCAAAATAGCCGCTGAATACCCTCTGGTCCTGGCGGAAAAACTGGCCGAAGACCTGCCAGCGCTCCTGGAAAGACGGGTTTCCGAGGAATTACCGGCTCTCCTTCAGGCCAGGGTGGCGGAAAAATATCCTGAAACCCTGGCCAAAGCCGTGGCCGACTGCCTGCCGGAAACCCTGGCCCGGGAGGTGGCCCTGAAATTACCGGAGACCCTGGCCCCTCAGGTGGAAGCAGCCTTGCCGGAAGCCTTGGCCCGGGCCGTCTCTGAGCGCCTGCCCGGGATCTTGGAGGAGGAAGTGGCCGCCCGCCTGCCGGAACGGCTGGCCGAGGAAGTGGCCGCTCGCCTGCCCAAGGCTCTCCAGGCGGAGCTTGAAGCGGAAAAGCCCGAGGCCATGGCCGCCTTGGAAGAAGACAGAAATGCCGCCCTGCTTCGGGCGGTGGCGGCGGCCCTGCCCGAGGCTCTGGATCAGGCTGTGGCCGATCATTTGCCGGAACGGCTGGCCGAAGAAGTGGATCGACATTGGCCCGAAGCCCTGAAACAGGCAGTTGCCGAGCATCTACCCGCGGCATTGACTCAGGCCGTGGAGGAAAGACTGGCCGAAGCCTTGACCAGGGCCATAGAGGAAAAGCTGCCCATGGTGTTGGAATCGGCCCGGGAGACTCTGACCGTCTCCGGGCCCACTGAACCGTGGTCTCCACACCCGACCTCTCTTGGACCGACCCGAAATGACGAGACCGAAAACGAGGTCGAAACCCGGGACGAGGATGACGACCGGCCGCCGATGGATGAAGATGGAGCCGAAGATTTAGAGGAACCTAATGAAAGCTCCAACGAAGATGAGTTGATTCTGGAGGACGAGGAAGAACCATTATTGTTGACCGAAGTCGTGGCCGATGATTCAGGCTTCGACCCGCCGGATAGGGAGACGGATTCGGTCCAAACCAGGGTTGAAGACGGCGGCTGGCCGCGGGCAACGGATATTTCCGGATTGGCGGAAGAGGACGAGGCTCCCATCCTGGATTTGGAGACCTTGGTTGAAGAAGAGGAAGAACCCCTGCTCGTCGCTGAAAAAAAGAAGACTGAACCGGAAGGGCTTACTCTGCGTCGCCCCGGTTCGGATAAAAAAACTCTGGAACACCGCCTGGCCACCTTGGAACATTGGTTCCGCCGGAAACCGGCCCCGGATGATCCGGAAAAAGGCGGGGCTTAAAGAATCGCCAAACCCTGGTTCGTTGACAAGCATCAGAAAACTGATTATCATTATAAATAATGTCATCGGTCCCCGCCTCTGGCCGTTGATTTGTGATTTTATCCGAAGCCGGTGGTTGGCATGGTTGTTTATGACCTTATATGCGCCCGAGGACATCGTTTCGAAGGCTGGTTTGATAATCTCCAGGACCTCTCGGCCCAATTGGCCGGCCATCTTTTGGCCTGTCCGGTCTGTGGCGATGGGCGGGTCAGTCGCCGGCCATCCACTTTCGGCTTGGTCAAATCCGGGCGGACAGAGGAAAAACCGGCGGAAGGTCCGCCTTCGGCGCCCCTTCCGGCCGAGGCTTTGGAAATGTTTCAGCGATTGGCCGAATTTTCCCAGCATCTGGAAAAGGAATTCGACGATGTGGGCCATGGTTTCGCCGACGAGGCTCTGAAGATGCACTATGGAATCACCAAACGCCGCGGCATCCGCGGCCTATCCACCGAAGCCCAAGAGGAATTACTGCGGAAGGAAGGCATTGAATTTTTTAAAGTTCCGATTCTGACCCGCAAGAATCACCCCACCACCAATTAAAGTTGTTTCCCGCTTAACGTCAAATCTTTTCCAGACCTCATCCCTCAAGGCGGTTTTTTAGCATGTCAGACCAAGGCAGCTTCAATCCAGTTGAACTGGAAAAATCTGTCGCTTTTCTTTTGGACGCCATGGCCGATATTCTGGCCGCCGGCGGTGATTCTTTTCAGCCGGCCTGGGAAGATTTGCGGAAATTGATACAATCCTCCAAGGTGCTTGATCCGGCCGAAGTCAAGCGGCACGCCTTCAACCTGGCCGGAGAATTGAACGAAATCAAGAAGCGTCTGTCCGGCCAACCGGAAATAAAGGCCGTTCCGGATACGGCCCGGGAACGTCATGTAACCCCTGGATTTTTGACCAAGGTTATGAGTCAGGCACTCATCAACCTGGCGTCCCTGCGCCCGGGCGCTTATTTTGATAAGGTGAAGCTTCTGGAACGGCAGTTGCATAACAAGGATGATCTGGCCGGTTTTTTCCAGAACCTGACAGATTTCATTCTCCAGTTGCGGGATGATATCTGGTCTGAAAAGGTGCGCACCAGGGAGAGGATCGGGTCCATTATGGAGAAGCTGGAGGCCACGGAAAAGAGTTTCATGGACTCCGTGGCCACCAGTCAGGACCATCTGGAAAAAGCCGAGCAGGTCTTTACCAGGGCCATGGCCACCGGTCTGGAGGAGATAGGTTCCCTGATTGAGCCGCAGTCATACGACCTGGAAGCTCTCTGTAGCCGTCTTTCCGAAAAGGTCAATCAGCTTTGTACCCAGGTCGAATTGAAGAAAAAGGCCGACCAGGTCCGCTTAGAAGCTTTGGACCAGGACCGCCGGGCCATGGCCAGAAATTTGGAGAATACCAGGCGGGATTATGAGGCTTTCACCACCCAGAGCCATGAAATGCTCCGGGAGATAGAAGATTTGCGGGCCATTTCACTCCGGGACCCCCTGACCGGCATCTACAACCGCCGGGCTTACGACCGCCAGATAGACCTGACCGTTTCCGCCGTGAAGACCGGGGAATTGAAAACCGCCGCGCTGGCCGTTTTTGATATCGATTATTTCCGTGATTTCAATAATAATTATGGTCATTTGGCCGGCGACCGCGTGTTGACTCATGTGGCCCGGGTGACGGCGGCGACCCTGCGCGGCGATGATCTGTTTTTTCGCTACGGCGGAGATGAATTTATCATCATCATGCCCAACACCAGCCAGCGGGCGGCCGTCGGCGTGGGTGAAAAAGTCCGCCAGAGCCTCGGGTCGGTGGAATTCAAGATATTCAGGAACAGTGACCAGACGGCCCGGGTGACCGTCTCGGTCGGGGTGGCTGAAATGGAAAAAAGCGACGATCCGGGTCTCTTTTTCGCCCGGGCTGACCAGGCTCTTTACAATGCCAAGAAGGCAGGCCGCGACCAGGTCGCCGCGAACCTGTCTGCTGGTCAGGCGCCTTGACTTGAGAGCGGTTTTAACGTTATAATATTTTGTTTTGAGTCATACCGGGCGATTAGCTCAGCTGGATAGAGCGTCAGCCTCCGGAGCTGAAGGCCGCGCGTTCGAATCGCGCATCGCCCACCACGATTCTTGACACTAATGCGAAATTACGCTATGGTTTTAAAATATTGCGGGGTGGAGCAGCCAGGTAGCTCGTCGGGCTCATAACCCGAAGGTCTCCAGTTCGAATCTGGACCCCGCTACCAATTAAATCAAGGGGTTGGATGGCATCATCC
>JAITBV010000016.1 GCA_031283395.1 Candidatus Adiutrix sp. | reverse complement strand
TGCATGGTGAAGCCGTCAGCCTTGCCGCCGAGACCGAGGATGATGTTGCGGAGACACTGGGCGGCGAAGTCGATGATCCAGCCGTATTCCACCCGGGTGGGGTCGATGTCCAGGCGCTTCAAGGCCCGCTTGGACAATTGCTCGTCAGTGTAGTTCCGTTCATGCTGCATGCGGGAGTTAATGGCCACCATGCCCAGGTTGTGGGAGTTCATGATGGCGTTGATGTCGCCGGTGAGACCCAGGGAGAAGGGGGTCAGGGGAACGCACTGGCTCATGCCGCCGCCGGCCGCCGAGCCTTTCACGTTCATGGTCGGGCCGCCGGAGGGCTGACGGATGGCCGCGGTGACTTTCTTTTTGAGGACGCCCAGACCCTGGGTCAGACCCATGGTGGTGGTGGACTTGCCTTCGCCCAGAGGGGTGGGGGTGATGGCGGTGACGTCGATAAACTTGCCGTCAGGCTTGTTTGCAAGACGGCTTAAGGCCCTGGCATAGTCGATTTTAGCCACATAATGACCATAGGGCAGGATTTCGTCATCCTCAAAACCCATGTCCATGGCCAGCTTCCTGATTTTGATCAGGTGTTGTTCCGCCGCTTCCGCGATCTCGTAATCCTTGGCGCCTTTCGCCGTGTAATCTTGCCAATTCAAACCCATAATCGGAGCCTCCATATAATTAAGTGTGGTGACACAACCTTGACCGGGTTGTGGAAAGGGCGGATAAATAGCCGAGGCCATACATTGGCCGCCTCGCCCGAAAAAAGACGCAACGGCAAACGACCCCGAAGGACATCTGTTGATATTCAACCCATACAAGGTATAGTTAAAGACGGTAATACTTTAGCATTATCCACAGTCGATTGTCAAGCCTTTTATTGTTACTGGCCCCCGGTGAATTTTGGGAGCCAAACATTGACAGCTTTTCCCCTCTGGACTAAGATGCCTTGGTAAAATAGGGCGGCCTTCGGCTGGAGGCCTCCGAACCTGGAGAACCATGTTCCCGGAAATTTTTCTGCCCGATGCGGCGTCCACGGTCGTTGCGGGCCAAAAGCTGGGCCACCGGTTGGCTGAGACCGGCCAGCGCGGCGCCCTGCCCTCTTCCTTTTTAGTGACCTTGAGCGGTGATTTGGGGGCCGGTAAGACCACCTTATGCCAGGGGTTGGGCCGGGGCCTGGAGGTTGAGGATCCGGGTTCCATCGTCAGTCCCACCTTCACCCTGGCCAATGAGTATCGGGGACTGATGGACATATTCCACCTGGATCTCTACCGCCTGGAATCTCCCCTGGAGTTTGCGGAGGCCGGGCTTGAGGACTACCTGGCCCGCCCCGGGATGACCGTGGTGGAATGGCCGGAAAAAATGCCCCCGGAGTTCTGGCCGGCCGACCGTCTGGCCCTGAGCCTGGTCTTTCAAGGTGCGGGCCGCCTCCTGCGCATCGTCTCCAGGGCCCCCTGGTATTAAGGTGGGACAGCCTCCGCCGCGGCCTTAAAATCGGTTGTTTTTGAGAAAATCGTAGAGCAGCCAGAACCCCACCACGGCGGCCCCGAAAAAACCAAGGATCCCCAGAACGGGCATCCCGTACCACAGGGGTGGGGCCTTGGCATGGACCATGACCGCCGAGGCGATGACCAGTGAAGCCAGGACCACGGCAAAGGACACGCGGTAACTGGTCCGGTCCAGGGTCTGGCGCAGTTCTTCCAGACCTTCGAGGTTGAAGTCGCTCTTCAACCGGCCGCTACGGAGCATCTGGTAAAATGGTTTGAGGTCGCCGGGCATAAGAGTCAGAAAATCCGCCGCGCCGGTCAGAGTTTCCTTCAGGCGCCGGGTCCAATAGGCCGGGCTGGCCCGGCGGCGATATTGTTCTTTAAGGAAGGGGCGGGCCGCCTGGAGGATGTTGAAGTCAGGGTCAAGCCGGCGGCCCAGGCCCTCGATCTGGATCAGGGCTTTGACCAGGAGCATCAGGTCTGGCGGCGGGGAGAGCCGATGCTGGACGGCGATATCCAGCATATCCTTCAGGGCGCGGCCGAGGTCTAGGTCTTTCAGGCTTCGGCCCAAGAGGACTTCCAAAAAGAGTTCCAGTTCCATTTCCAGCCGTTCCCGGTCCGGCGGCGGCGCTTCCGGCTCGGCGGGCGCCAGCTTCAGGAGGGCCGAGGCGACCCCTCGGGCGTTATGGCGGGCGGCGGCCAGTAACAGGTCCAAAAGTATTTCCCGGGTGTTCCGGTTGAGTCGGCCCACCAGGCCGAAATCCAAAAGGGCCACCTTGGGTCCCGGCTGGACCAGGAGATTGCCCGGGTGGGGGTCGCCGTGGAAATAGCCGAAGATCATGATCTGTTCCAGGACCACTTCGGCCCCGAAGACGGCCAGGGCCTTGAGGTCGTAACCGGCCGCCTTGAGGTTATCCGGCTCGTTGAGTTTCAGGCCCTCCAGTTTTTCCATGACCAGAAGGTCGTCGCCGCAGAGGGCTCGATGAAGGCGGGGCACCCGCACCTTGGGATTGGCTGCGTAGAAGAGCCCGAAACGTTCCTGATTGGCGGCTTCACGGTTGAAATCCAATTCGGCTATCAGGCCGCGGCTGAATTCGTCCACCAGGGACCGCGGTCGAAGAGCGGCCAGGGCCGGCAGACGCTTTTCCACCAATTCGGCCAATTCCCCTAAAATTTCCAAATCCGTGGTCACTTGCTTTCTCAGACCCGGCCGCCGGACTTTGATCACCACCTTCCGGCCGTCGGTCAGAACCGCTTCATGCACTTGGCCCACCGAGGCCGCGGCCAGGGGGTTGGGGTCTATTTTCAATATTTCCCCGGATTCGATCAGGTTTCTGGTCAGGTGTTCCACCTCGTCGTAGGGCAACGGCTGAACGGTATTCTGTAGCTTGGCGAATTCCCTGAGGTAGGCATCGGGAATCAGGTCGTCCCGGGTGGAGAGATACTGTCCCCATTTTATGAAGACCAGACCCAGTTCCTCCATGACCAGCCGCACCCTTTCCGGCCGGCCGGCCGTCTCAGAGCGGTTCTGCCCCAGGCCCACCAGCGTCCGCACATGGTCCAGAAGGTCGGTGAGCCCCACCCTGACCAAAAGGTCGTCAAAACCGAACTTGGCCAGGGCAGCCGTAACTTCCCGGGCTCGGCCCAAGTGGCGGTAGAGTCGGCCAAGGCGGATCAGACCCTGGGCGTTTTCAGATCTCATGTCGTCTCCCTTAAGGGCGGAACCTCCGCCTTGCCTTTGATATTGAAGCCTCCAGCCGCTTATGGTAGCATGAAAAAACAACCAGAGCCATAAGGAGATGACTCATGTCCGAAGTCAAAGATGTCGAAAATGAAAAAACTTCAGCGGAATCTATGAATGAACATTGTGAAAATATTAAAAAAATAGAACTGCCCAGCCAGACTCTCCTGGACTTGGAAGCCTCTGGCCTGACCCCCGAAGACATGGCCGAAGCGGCTCGCTCCGCAGCTGCGGAGGCGGAAAAAAAATCCCACCCAGACCCCTTGCCATCGGCCGCCCTGCCCTGTTTTCACTGGTTGGTTCTTCTTCTCCTGTCGGCGGCTGGCGGCCTGACCCTGGCCTGGTCGAGCCAAGACGGCCAGGAGAATATTCGGCTGTGGGGGTTGGCCGGACTTATTCTGCTACTATTATTAATATCGGCCCTGCCAGCTACCCGCCTCTGTCCCCGCCTGCCGACCAGAGGGGGGCTGGCGGCCGCCCTGTTATCGCTGGCCATTTTCATCCAGACTCTAAAAGGCCAGCCGGAGACTTTTTTTCAGGCCTGCCCGGCCTCCCTGGTTTGGGCCGGGCTTTTGACCATGTCCCTTATGTGGGCGGTCGCGGCCGTGATTCGCAAGCTGGGCCGCCGACCGGTCACCGCCTTGGCTGGTCTTTTGCTCGCCTATACCGCCTTGGGTCCGGTCATGGCCCTGGTCGGCCACTTCTCCCAGGGAGGGCCGGCCCTGACTTGGGAGGGCCTGAACGCCAGCCCGGTTTTTTTGACTGGCCTTTTGCCTTGGTTTCTCTGGCCCTCGGCTTTGACTCTGGGGTTGGCCCTGCCCCTGGCCGCTTTCTTGGCCCTGGGGGATCAATACTCCTGCCTGCGGCGGCCGGGGGCCAGGCACGGAGGCAACTTTTTTTTGGCCCTGGCCTGGTTGGGGCTGGTGCCTTCCGGGTTTCTTCTGTTCTCTCCGGCCACGGAACATTACCCGGATCTGGTCCAAAAATTGCGGGGTTTGGCCCCGGTTTTGGCCGGAATCGAGCCGGCGCCTTCATCAATCCCGCCCGTAGCCCTTAAAACCGCGAAGGCTGTCCGGTCCACCCCGGGAACCGAGGCCGTTCCGGCTGAACCCCAGCCGCCTTCCGCTCCTGACGCCTTGATTCTTACCGAGTCAACGCCTCCGCCCGTGACCGTGGAAGCCCTTTCCACTGAGGCCCCGCCGGCCCCAGCGGAACCCGCGCCTCAGCCGGTATCCGATGAAATCTCGTCGGCTACCGCTCCGGACGACCTGGCGGCCCGGCTGGAAGGGCTTCAGCGTCGAAATGAAACTCTGGAATTACGGGTCGATGATCTGGAAGGTCGCTTGCAGCTTTTGAGTGACCGGCTGAACCAGATGGAAATGCCTGAACAGCCTCGGAGCCTCACTCCGCCCTTTCCGCCGGAATTGGAGACCCCGCAAAACCTGACCGCCCCGGATCAGCCTCTGCCCGCCCCGCCGGCGGAAGGTGATAACGAATGGGAAAAAAGTTATTACGGCGGCTCGGCCACCTGAACCGTTATTAGCAGGCCGCCCCTTGCCCCGGTCTCTGACTCTTATAGGCTGCGGTATTTTCCAGGAAGAAACGGAAAGTATCCTGGCCGAACTTGACTCACCCCCGACCCTTATCTGGCAGCCGGTTGGTCTGCATGACAACCTTGAAATCATGGAGGAGACCCTGGATCAGGTCTTGGCCGATGCCCGGGCTGGAGGCGACCCGCCGCTTGGCCTTTTGTTTGGTTTCGGCTGTCTGCCGGAGATGCGGGCTTTCGCGGCGGCCAGGCGGACCCCTTGCTTACCGACCCGGAACTGCCTGACCGCCCTGGCCGGAGAGGAAGGGCTGAAGGGCCTGGAAAAAGACCGCACCTTGGTGGCCTCGCCCGGCTGGGTACGTAAAATGTGGCTGGCCAGGGCCGGAACGGCCGGCGGCTGGAAGACCGACGATTATCGCCAGAATTTCGGCCGATATGACCGGGTGGTAGTGCTGGATCCCGGCCTTATCCCCCTTACTGACGAGGAACTCATCACCTGTTACGACCTGATCCAGGTGCCTCTGGAGGTTCAACCTTTGGATCTGGGTCATTTCCGCCAACTCCTTAAGATTTTTATATCAGATTGTTGACCACCTTCTATCCGCCAGTTTCCGGGCTAAAGTGAACAGGCCAGGAATGAGGAAGACGCCGATGACCGTGGCCGCAATCATGCCGCAGAAGACCCCCGTACCCAGAGAGTGGCGGGAATTGGCCCCGGCCCCGGAGGCGATGACCAGAGGCAGAACGCCCAGGATGAAGGCAAGGGAAGTCATCAGGATGGGTCTCAGACGCTGTCGGCCGGCCGCCAGGGCGGCCTCGGCCGGGGACAGCCCGGCCTTGAGTTGTTCCTGGGCGAACTGAACGATGAGGATGGCGTTTTTGGCGGCCAACCCGATGAGCATGACCAGGCCGACCTGCATAAAGACATCCAAGGTTAAACCCCGGGCCAACTGCCCCCACACCGCGCCCATGACCGCCGCGGCCACGGACAACATGACCACCAGCGGCGAAATTAGGCTTTCATACAGGCCGGCCAGCACCAGGAAACAACAGACAAAGGCCAGGGCGAGCACAACGGTTGTCTGTCCGGCGGCCAAGCGTTCCTGGTAGGACTGCCCGGTCCAATCGAAACTGAACCCGGCCGGCAGAACCTGGCCCGCCGTCTCGGCCATGGCGGCCATAGCCTGGCCTGAACTATATCCCGGCCCGGACCCGGCCATGAATTCCACCGATGGATAGAGATTGTAGCGCGTCAGGTATTCCGGGCCGGTCGTATCCCGGGCGCTGATGAAGGCGGAAACCGGAGCCATATCCCCTTCATTGTTCCGGATGCGGAAGAAACGCAAGGTCTCGGGAGTCGCCCGGAATTCGTCGCGGGCCTGCATCTTGACCTTGTAGGTCCGGCCGAATTCCTGGAAATCGTTTATGTAGGAGCCGCCGAGCATTGTTCCGACCGTGTCGTAAACCTCGGCCAGGTTTACACCCTGCCGTTTGGCTTTTTCTCTGTTGACGTCCAGGTTGACGAATTTGCCCTGCAGGCTAAAAGCGGTGTAGGGGGAAGACAACTCCGGCCTCTTGGCGAAGGCTGTCTGAAGTTTGGCGATAACCGGCCTTAAGGCTTCCGGGCTTTGATCGGCACTTCGGTTTTCCAGCTCGAAAGTCAGGCCTAAGCCCAGGCCCAGGCCGCTGATGGTCGGGATGTTGAAGGCGAGGACCAAAGGTTCTTGAAATTTGTCCCGAGCCAGGGCCTGGGCTTTTTTTATGAGGTTCAGGGCGTCCTGTCCTAGGCCCCGGCGTTCATCCCAGGGTTTGAGCTGGACCGCAAAAGAGGCGACACTGGAAGCGCGTGCGCCGGTGGCCAGATTCTGGCCGCCGATGACGGCTATGGTTTCTATTTCCGGCAGATGGCTTTTCAAGGCCATGCTCAGGGCATCGGCCACTTCAATGGTCCGGGCCTGGGAGGCGCCGTTGGGCATCTGCATGGTCAGGAGAAAGACTTTCTGGTCTTCACCCGGCACCAGGGAGGTGGGCAAGACTTTAAGACCCACGACGAGGACCAGATAGACGGTCCCGAGAATGAGGGCGGTGACGGCTCCGCGGCGGACAATCAGGGCCAGGAGCGAAGAATAACGCCTGAAAACGGCTTCATAGCCGATATTGAACAGCCGCACCAAAATGAAAGGTTTGGTTTCCCCGCTCTTGGGCCTCAAGAGGAGCGCACAGAGGGCGGGGCTCAGGGTCAGGGAATTGAAGGCGGAAATGGCCACGGCCAGAGCCAGGGTCAGGGCGAATTGGGCGTAGAGCTTGCCGGTGAGTCCACCCAGAAGGGTGATGGGCAGAAAGACCGCCAAAAGAGCCATGGTTATGCCCACGATGCTGAAGCCCACATCGTTCATGGCCAGGATAGCCGCCTCCCGGGGGGGATGGCCTTCCTCAAGGCGCACCTCCACTGCCTCGACCACGACTATGGCGTCGTCCACCACGATGCCCACGGCGAGGACCAGGGCGAAGAGGGTCAGGTTGTTGATGTTCAGACCTAGGGAGGGGAAGAAGGCGAAGACGCCTATGAGAGAAACCGGCACGGCCACCATGGGCACCAGGCTGGACCGTATGGACCCTAGAAACAGATAGACGACTAGCAGTACCAGGCACAGGGCCTCGAACAGGGTGACGACCAATTCCTCCAGGGAGACCTTGACGAACTCGGCCGCGTCTAGGGTGATGTTATAGCCGACATTCAGACCGGTCTTAGCCAGGTCGGCCTGGAATCCGGCCAGAACTTTCCGGGCCTGTTTGGATATCTCCACCGCGTTGCCTGTGGGCAATTGGAAGATAATAAGGGTGGCGGCGGGACGTCCATCGAGTCGGCTGAAATTGTCGTAAGTTTCGGCCCCAAGTTCCAGCCCGGGCCGGGTGGTGGTCCGGCCATCGGCCCCGGCGGTCTCCAGGTCCGGGGTCACGTCGCGCAGGCGCACCACGCCGCCATCATCATTGGTCCGCAAAATCAGGGCCCCGAATTCCTCCGGCGTGGTCAACCGTCCCTTTATCAGCCCGGACCGCACGAATTTGACGTCCGATTCCATGGGGGCGGCGCCGAAAGAGCCAGCCGGGGCGATTCTATTCTGCTCGTTGACGGCCGCACGCACATCGGCCACGGTGAGTCCGTAATGACTGAGCCGCTCCGGGTCCAGCCACAGGCGCAGGCCGTAATCCCCGGCCCCCACCATCTGCACGTCCCCCACCCCGCCCACG
>JAITBV010000024.1 GCA_031283395.1 Candidatus Adiutrix sp. | reverse complement strand
GCCAGGCGGGAAACGCCGGTCAAATCTTCCAAGAGTTCGGCCCGGGCCGAAGAGGCCCGGCGGGAGCCGTGGCAATAGGCCCACAAGGTAGGGACCGGGATATCGGCGAGGCGGGCAAGGTTGCTTATTATCCCGTGGGCCATTTTCCTTCCTCAAAGTCTGAGAAAATACATTTTTACTTTCTCTAAAATTTAGAAAAAAGTCAAGGAGAAAATCCTATACATAGAGAAATAGTTCTATTATTAAGCGAAAAAAGGTATCCTTGGCCCATAGCGGGGTCGGCCAAGATGGGCGATTACAAAATCCATGAAATATTTCGCAAAACCCTTCATTTGAAGCTCACGCACGGCGTTCAGACCCGCATAGCCGAAGCCACGGGCATAAACGTCAAAAAAATAAACCATATATATACAGGTTTTAATATCGGGACCGAAGACGAAAGAAGGGCCATCGCCGACTTTTTCGGCTATGAATATGAGCAGTTCTTAAACCTGGGACGCAAGGCCCTGGGCTTGCCGGAGGTCAAGACTCTGGCCCCGCCGCCGGGCCTGGGCAAGTATATGAAAAAGGCCCTCCAGGTCATGGAAGGGCCGGATGGTGAGCACCTGAAGGCGGTGGTGGAGGCTTTCAGCGAGAGGAATAGAAATTAGGTTTATTCGGTCAGTTCAACGGCCAGCCTGTCAGCGACCAAAAAGCCTTTTTCCGTGGGCAGGAGGCGGCCGGCCTCAAGCCGCAAATGGCCGGAAGCGATGAATTCCGAAAGCCTGGGAGAGCCGGCCAAAAGGGCTTCCGGCACTCCCTCGGCCAGGCGCAGCCCCAGCATGACCTGTTCCAGGCGGACGGCCTTTTCGTCGGGAGTCTCTTCAAAAGCCAGGGGCCGGGCCCCGGCCGCCAGGGCCGAGAGCCAGCGCCGCACCGAAGGCACGTTGGCCCGGCGCGACAGGCCGTCAAAGGAATGGGCGGCCGGCCCCAACCCCAGGTAGGGGACCCGGCGCCAATATTTGAGGTTATGGCGGCTTTCCCGCCCGGCCCTGGCGACATTGGAAACCTCGTAACGCCGGAACCCGGCTTCGGCCAGGACCTGGCCGCTCAGAAGGAAAAGCTCGGCCAGCTTGTCCGGGGGCGGAGGCGGCGGGAAGAGCCTGGCCTCTATGGAGCGGGCCAGGGGCGTTTCCCGCTCCACGGTGAGGCTGTAGGTGGAGAGGTGGTCCGGCTCCAGTTCCAGGGCCCGGGCCAGGTCCCGGCCCCAATCCACCGGGGCCTGGGACGGCAGGCCGTATATAAGGTCGAGGCTCAGGGAAAAGGGCCGGGCTTTCAGAATGGCCGCCGCCTCCAGGGCCTGGTCCGGGTGGTGGCCGCGCCCCAGCACCTCGCCCAGCCAGCGCTCGTCCAGGGACTGGACCCCCAAAGACAGCCGGGTGACGCCGACCTCGGCCCAGAGGTCCGCCTGTTCCGGGCCGACATCCTCGGGGTTGGCTTCCAGGGTTATTTCCAGGGTCCTGGAAAGGTCCAGCGGAGCCAGGGCGGCCAGGAGCCCGGTCAGGCCCTCGCGATTGAGGAGGCTGGGGCTGCCGCCGCCGATATACAGGGTCTCGAAGGGCCCCGGCCAGGCCCCGGCGGCCTGGCGGGCCTCGGCGGCCAGGCCGGCCACATAGCGGGGCACCAGTTCCAGGGCGGAGATGGAATAGAAATCGCAGTAGGGGCAGCGCCGGGCGCAGAACGGCACATGGACATAGAGCCCGGGGGCCTCGGCTAAACCGTTCATGGGCGCCGCCTTTCCCGATGTTCTTTATTCCGCCGGAACCGGCGGAGGGCTTGATGCTGAAGTATGACCGCCCGGCTTTCTTTTGTCAAGTGACCGCCCCCCGCTCCCTTGCCAGTCGGCGCTTATTGAGGTAAAATATTTATTTACCTCCGGGACAAAAAACACGACATTTTAACGGGTATTGCGGATCACCGGGAGGGGAGTCTCCAGAGCCAGGGCATGACGTTCACAGCCGCGCTGAAAAAAAACTACAAGCAGTTGATATTTGTGGCCGCCGCCTTTCTGCTGATGGCCGGGGTCAGCGATTATTATTTCAGCGTCATGATGAACAGGCAGACCGACCTCTTCAGCCGCAGCGAAATGCGGGCCTACCAGATGACCCTAAGGTCGTTCATCCTGGCCCAGGAGACGGCCCTTAAACATTCCGCCTCGGCCGTGGCCACGGCCCTGGAACATGGGGTGGGGCCGGACGAATTGCAATCCCTTCTGGTCAGCATGACCGACATGCTCAAGGACCAAAAGGACATCAAGGATTTTTTCCATTCGGCTTACGGCTATATAGACGGGATCTATCTCGACGGCACCGGCTGGATCCCCGGCGAGTTCTACAACCCCAGGATGGCCCCCTGGTTCAGGGGAGCGCTCCAGAACAACGGCGTCTTCCGCTCCCGGCCCTATCTCGACGCGCGCACCGGCCACGTCATAGTATCCATCTCCACGGTCCTGTCGACCAGAAGCGGGGAAAGCCGCGGGGTGCTGGCCCTGGACTATTTACTGGACCCCATAACCCATAAGGTGGAGGAATACAAGCTCGACGACAGCGGCTTCAGTTTTCTCCTGGACGACTCCCTGACCGCGCTGGTCTTCCCCGACCCCGAACTGGTCGGCCGGAAGATAAGCGACCGGCCCGATTTCGCCGGCCTGGAAAAACGGCTTGAGAACATGGGCGGGCAGGAGACGATGGAAGAGACGCTGAATATAGGCGAAGTCGGGCACATAGCGTTCTTCAGCCGGCTGGAAAACGGCTGGTTCCTGGGCATAGCCGTGCCCGCGAAAGACTATTACGGCCAGGTCACCCAAATCAGGCGGGTCATCTTCGCCCTGGCCCTGGCCCTAAGCTGCGGCCTGGGGCTGATACTGATCCGCCTGGCCGCGGCCAAACTCAGTTTCGAATACAAGAGCCTGTCCAAAACCAACTTCCTGGCCCGCATGAGCCATGAGATCCGCACGCCGCTGAACGCCATCATCGGCATGAGCTTCCTGGCCAGGCGGCATTGCGGCGACCCGACGAGCCTGAAATACCTCGCCGAGATCAACCGGACCGGGAACCATCTCCTGGTCATCATCAATGATATTCTGGACCTGTCGAAGGTCGAGACCGGGAACCTCAAGCTCAAAGAGGAACCTTATAACATCCAAACCGTTTTAAGCGATATCCTGAGCGTGGCCAAAATCAGGGTCACGGGCCTGCCCCTGGCCCTGGAAACCGGGTTCGGCCCCGGCATCCCGGAGACCCTGGTCGGCGACGAGGGGCGGGTGCGGCAGATATTGATGAACCTGGTCGGCAACGCCATCAAATACACTCCCGTCGGCTATGTGCGTCTCCGGGCCTCCGGCCAGCCGGCCGGGGAGGGCCGGATCAGGCTTATCTTCTCGGTCGAGGACAGCGGCACGGGAGTCAAGCCGGAGCAGTTGGAATATCTTTTTGAGGAATTCGTCCGCCTGGAGCCAAGGCCGAGCGGCGCCCGGCTCATCGAGGGGGCCGGCCTGGGCCTGCCCATCACCCGCAGTCTCTGCCGGGCCATGGGCGGCGACGTGACCGTGACCAGCGAACTGGGCCTGGGCTCCATTTTCCGGGCCGAGATACTCCAGAAAATAGCCGACCCGGCCCCCAGGGGCGCTGTCGGGGAAGGACGACCCCGGGAGCCGGAAAAGGACGGCGGGTTTTCACCGGCCTTCAAAAGCCCGGGCCTGAAGGTCCTGGTCATAGACGACATCGCCACCAACCTGGTGGTGACCGAAGGCCTGCTCTCGCTCTACGAGGCGCGAACCACCACCTGCCTCAGCGGCCGGGAAGGGCTGGAGGCGGCCAGGAAAGAACGTTTCGACCTGATCTTCATAGACCACATCATGCCGGAGCTGGACGGCCTGGAAACCTTAAAGGCCCTGCGCGAGGCCGAAGACCACCTCAGGAAGACGCCCATGGTGGCCCTGACGGCCAACGCCATGGCCGGCATGAAGGAAATGTTCCTGGACAACGGGTTTGACGATTTTCTGGCCAAACCCATCCAACTGAAGGAGCTGGCGGAGATCATGGCCCGCTGGGTGCCGGAAGCGTCCCGCGTCGAGATATAAGGCCTAAGCCGGCCTCCCCCCCTGTTTCGCCCGGCTTTTCAAAACACTCCAGCCCGTGACCGTGACCAGCACCACCGCTCCGCCGGCCAGGGCCCAGCCGCCCGGTTTTTCCCCCAGGATCAAAAAGACCCAGACGGGATTCAGGATCGGTTCAATGGCCGTCACCAGCACCATTTCCAGGGAAGAAACCCCCTGGCTGGCCAGGCTGTACAAATAATAGGACAGGCCGAACTGAAAAACCCCGGCCAGGGCCACCAGCCCCATATCCCCGGCCGAAGGCCAGGGCGGCCCCCAATAATACAGGCCTCCCAAAAGGGCCAGGAAATTTCCATAGATCAGGATCTTCATGGGCGGGGCGCCCCGGCCCCGGCGCATGAACAGGACCAGGCCGGCGAAAAACACTCCGCTCAAGGCGCCCAGGCCCATGCCCTGAAGCCCTTGAAGCGTCAGGGAATCCAGAAAAAACAAGGCCAGGCCGCCGAAGGTCAGGCCAATGAAAAGCCAATCCCGCCGGCTGGTCTTTTCCCTTAAGACCAGCGGAGCCAGAAGGGCCACCCAGACCGGGGCGGTGTATTGCATCAAAATGGCGTTGGCGGCCGTGGTCAGCCTGGTGGCTCCGACGAAACAGAAGGACAGGAGGGCCAGGGCCAAAGCCCCGCCCCACTGGGTCCGGTCGGGCCAGCTAAGGTCCAGGATCCCCCGGAAACGAAGCAGAAGGACCAGGGTCAGGCCGGCCCAGAGGCTGCGGAAGGAGACTATGGCCGCCGGGTTCCAGGCCACGGTCTTGATTATGACCCCGGCGGTGGACCACAAGACGGCCGTGGCCGCCAAAAAGAAAAGACATTTGCCTCGGCTGGTCACTATGGGCATCCTGGTGATTTACTGGCGTTTAAGGTAAAAAACTCACTCCGGGGCATAGGTGACGACCACCCGGGCAAAGGCCCGGGAGTCGTGGCCGGCCCGGAGCAGGCGCTGTTTCAGGCGGCGCTTAAGTTCCCACTCCGGTTCCAACTGCGTCCCGGCCGGGGCGGTCAGTTTCAGGCGGATGGTGGTGCCCTCGGGGCCAAAGGCGGTGACGCCCACCACGGCCACCGGCCCGGCCAGGCGGGAACTCCATTCAGCGTCGGCGCTGAAATCCCCGGCCACGGCCCGGGCCAGGGCCAGAAGCTCATCCGGGTCTATATCCGGGGGCATGACTATTTCCAGGATACTGTGGGAAAGGCCCCTGGTCCGGTTGATGATGACGTCGATGCTGCTGTTGGGGACCAGGATGAGGTTCCAATTGGCGTCGCGCAGGCTGAGGCCGCGCAGACCCACCTTCTCCACCTTGCCGCTGTGGCCGCCTATGGTCACGCTGTCGCCGACCGCGACGATGTCCAGGCCCAGGATGGTGATGCCGTTGATGAGGTCCTTGACCAGCGACTGAGCCCCCAGGCCCACGCCCAGGCCCAGGATGCCGGCCCCGGCCAGGATGGGCCCCACATCCACCCCCAGGCGCTCCAGGACGATCACGCCGGCCACAAAGACGCCCAGGGCCCGGGCCACGGTTAGGGCCAGGGGGGCCACGGTCCGCCAGTTGCGGTTGCCGCTTAAGGCGGGCACGGCCAGGAGCCACTCGGCGGCCTGGCGGCTGAATTTGAGGAAGATGACCAGGACGCCCAAGGTCAGGAAGATGACCAAAAAGCGCCCCAGGATGTCCCGGGCCAGGCTGTTCTCCAGAAGCCGGCCCAAGGGCAGGCCCCAAATGGCCAGGATGAGGCCCAGGGCGGCCGGGCCAAGGGCCAGGCCGACCAGGGCGTCAAGGTTGACCAACAGCCGCCGGCCCTCCTCGGCCGGGGCCGATCCGGCCAAATTCGCGAACAATAGCCGGGCCGCCTTCACGGCCCCCCAGGCCAGGCCAAAAACGGCCAGGGTCCCCAAAAGCCGGCCCAGGAAAAAACCGGTCGTCCCGACCAGGGCGGCCCAGGCCGCCAGCCATAGAACGCCAAGGCTCAAAAAGACCCAGCACTTCCTTATGACCAGGTCGGTCAGATAGGCCGGGCTCTCCGGATCCCCCCCGGCGGCGCGGGCCAGGCCGCGGAAGCGCCAGAGCCGGGCCGTCAGCCCCAAAAGGCCCGGAAGGATCAGGACCGCCAGGGCCGCGGTGTAGGTCCGCCCGAAGACGAACTGGTCCAGGAAAACCTCCTTGAAAAAAGCCAGGATAGCCAGATAGACGGCCAGAA
Organism: Candidatus Adiutrix sp.; assembly: GCA_031283395.1. The sequence goes on along the minus strand of JAITBV010000024.1, from coordinate 4,477 downwards.
AGCGCCAGGTCCGGTAAATACGGAGCCCTTGGGGGGCGGGAAGGCCCGACAGGGACGCCGCGGACGCTGGGGCGGGAATAAGGAGGGCGGAGCCCGCTTTCAGGGCGATATAGAGGATGGAGCAATTGATGAACAGGTGCCTGACCAGGGTCTGGAGAAAGACGAAACTCAGGGCCAGGTCGGCGGTGACCCCCGGCGCGGTGGCGGACAGTTCCGGCCAGCGGCCCAAAGAGGCGATGAGCACCAGGCAGGGACCGGCCGCGGCCAGGACCTGGCCTGAAAAAAGTTTCAGGCGGGCCGGGAACTTCGCGCCCTCCTCCACGGCGGGCGGCCGTCCCCAGCGGCGGCTGACGAACCAGGCGGCCGAAAGGCAAGCCAGGCCCCAGGCGAAGACGGGCAGGAAATAAGCCGGCCACAATTCCAGGGCTAGGGGCGTGAACAGGGTCTGGAGCACCTCGGCCGCCAGGCCCACAGACTGGACCAGGCCGGTCCCGGAAACTTTAAGATTCAGGCGGGTGGAGTCGGCCAGGTCCAGAATGGTCTCTTCCCAGACTCCGGGCAGGGAAGCCGGCGGCCCGGCCGGGGCCGCCTCCTCCGGCCCGGCCAGGCGCCTTAACAGTTCCAGGACCCGGGCCCGCTCCCGGTCGTCTTCCAGCATTTCGATTATTTTCGACAGGTCGGCCTTACGGAGATCGGGAACCTCGGACGGCCCCTGGGCCGCCGCCGGACGGGCGAGGAAAAGACAGACCATCAAGCTCGCGGAGAGCCACCGGGCCAGCGCCCTGAACATAGCGGACCCCTTTCAAGGGATTTGGCTGCGACAGCCGGCTGATTATACACCCCCGGCCGCAAAAAACAAGGCGGCCCGGGGGCCGCCTTGGGGAAACGGAGGCCTGTCCGGCCTTAAAAAGACATCAGGCGCAGACCGACGCTGAACTCGTGAGCCGTCAGCGATACATTGTAGGTCTGACCCGCGTTGATTTTCTGGGTCTTGCCCAGGTCCATGTAGCGGTAACCGAAATCTAGGGCCATGTTTTCATTCAAGCCCCAGGCCACTCCGCCGCCCAGGTTCCAGGCCAGGTTCCAGCGGCTGACGTTGGTTGACATATCGGGCGATCCGCTTATTCTCGCCTTGTCCTTCAGGAGGCTCAAACCCAGGCCGCCGCCCGCATAGGGCGTGAAGGCCGAATCGGTCTGAAAGTCGTAAAAGGCGTTGCCCATGAAGCTGTGGGCGCTGATATCATGGGATTGGCCGGGGCGGCTGAAAGTTTCGTTGCCGTGATAGAGGTATTCGATCTCCGCCCGGATCGGCAGGGACGAGGCATAGCTCAAATCAGTGCCGATGGCGAACCCCAGGCCGAAGACGGAACTCCGCTCGCTGCCGCCGTTCATATCGCCTTTCTGAAAGGAGGTCATGAGCTTGGGAGTGACGTAAAAGGACGACAGATCCTGGGCCGCGGCCGGGACGGCCGAAGCCAGGGCCAAAATCAGGCTCAGGGCCAGGTAATTCCAAATGCTTTTTTTCATTGCCGTTGCCTCCAGGGGGAAAGGACTGTATCAAGCCCGCCGCCGCCACTTTTGGGGCGGGCCAGGGTTATAAAATAGCATTATTAAATATATTTGTCAAGTAAATATAATTAAAATTCTATAATTAAATTTAATTATACCTAAAGTTATGACCGATCTAAGCCTTGGGTGGATAATCAGGGCTGTTTCAGGCTATAATTGGGAAGACAAGGCCGGCGAGGTGAGGGATGAGGGAACTGGACTGCGGGCTGATAACCGAGGCCGTGAGCGAAATGTGCGTGGCCGCCAACTGCCGGCTGGGGGACGAGGTGAAAGCCGCCCTGGCCGGGGCGGAAAAGCTGGAGACCAACCCCCTGGGGCGGGCCGTTCTGCGGACCCTTCTGGAAAACGCGGCCCTGGCCGAGGCGGAGAACATCCCCCTCTGCCAGGATACAGGCCTAGCCGTGGTCTTCCTGGAAGTGGGGCAGGACCTCCACTTGGTTGGCGGGTCTTTGGAGGACGCCGTCAACGCCGGGGTGGCCCGGGGCTACGAGGCCGGCTATTTGCGCCGGTCCATGGTCCGGGATCCCTTAAGGCGGGTGAACACCGGCGACAACACTCCGGCGGTCATCCACTTTCGGCTGACGCCGGGGGACCGCCTGAAGATCACCGTGGCCCCCAAGGGCTTCGGCAGTGAAAACATGGGGGCCCTGGCCCTCCTGAAACCGGCCGACGGGGCACTCGGGGTGAAGGATTTCGTACTTAAGACCGTGCGTTCGGCCGGAGCCAACCCCTGCCCCCCGGTCATCGTGGGCGTGGGCGTGGGCGGCACCATGGAACTGGCCGCCATCCTGGCCAAGCGGGCCCTTCTGCGGCCCCTGGGGGAGAGGCACCCCGACCCCTTCTGGGCCGACCTGGAGGGGGAACTGCTTTCGGCCATCAACCAACTGGACATAGGCCCGGCCGGCTTCGGGGGCCGGACCACCGCCCTGGCCGTCCACCTCAGTCCCCACCCCACCCACATCGCCGGGCTGCCGGTGGCGGTCAACCTCAACTGCCACGCCGCCCGCCACCAGACCCACTGGCTATAGAGAAGCGGCCGGAGCAGCCATGACGGAAATAAGCCTGACCACCCCCCTGACCGGGGAGATCGACCTGGCGGCCGGGACCCGGGTCCTGTTGAGCGGCCGGGTCTACACCGCCCGCGACGCGGCCCATCTGCGCCTGGCCGAACTTCTCCAAGAGGGCCGGGAGCCGCCCTTCCCCTTCGCCGGCCAGGTGGTCTTTTACGCCGGCCCCTGCCCGGCCCGGCCCGGCGAGGCCTGCGGGCCCATCGGCCCCACCACCAGCGGACGCCTGGACGCCCTAAGCCCCTTGTTGATCGAACGGGGCCTGAAATACATGATCGGCAAGGGAGCCAGGAGCCCGGAGGTGGCCGCGGCGGTCGCCCGGCATAAGGGGCTCTATTTCGGGGCCATCGGCGGGGCGGCCGCCCTGATGAGCCGCCGGGTCACCAAGGTGGAACTGGTGGCTTTTGAGGACCTGGGCCCCGAGGCCATCCACCTGTTGACGGTTGAAGACCTGCCCCTGGTGGTGGCTCTGGACGCCCGGGGCCGGGACATCTACCGGCGCTTGGCCGCAAATATCAGCGGGCCGTTTTAAGCACATCTTTCCTGACCAGCTTGAACAACCCTTCTTCTTCAGCCTTAGTGAGGTCATAACGGTTTTGCAGGTTGAGCCAAAAATTGACCGTGGTACCGAAATAGACCGAAAGGCGGGCGGCTGTATCGATCGTTACGGACCGTCTGGCGCGCACCAGGTCGTTTATTCTTTGGGCCGGCACTCTCAAATTCAGAGCCAGGGCGTTTTGCGACAAATTTAAAGGCCCCAGGAATTCCTCCTTTAAAATTTCGCCGGGGTGTATGGCCAGGCTTTTTTTCCTTTTCATAACGCATTTCTCCATATCAGCCTCTAATGGTAATCAACGAGTTCCATTTCCTCGGCCCGATCGTTCCTCCAGGCAAAGCATAAGCGCCATTGATCGTTGACCCTGATGCTGTATTGCCCTTCCCTGTCGCCCCGCAGCCGTTCGAGGTGGTTGGCGGGAGGGCGGCGCAAATCGTCGAGGTTCTCCGCGGCGTTGATCATTTCCAGCTTGCGGCGTATGATTCTGGCGCGTTTGTGGTCAATACCTCTGGGCGGCGCGCCGTTCCAGATGTCCGCCAGACGGGAGTCCTTGAACATTTTTTCATTTTCCTGGCTCATCCGTCCTCCGCTGGGCGGCGAAATCAAGCCCGACTTGAACTTGAAAAAATATCATGTGTCGCGTGACATGTCAAACGATAAAACGGGATGTTTGCCTGTATGGAATCCCGGGTTTAGCGAAGAATTACGGATGTTAAAGTCTCTTGACTTTGAAGCGGGGCTGGCATAGATTAGCCTCAAGCCCGCCGGGTGCCGGAATGTCCGCCAAATACGGAGGTTTTCAACGAAAAACCATGGACCTCTCACTGGTCATACCCGTCTTCAACGAGGAACAATGCCTTCCGGAACTCATCCGGCGCTGCCTGGATGTCGGCCGGGGCGCCGACCGGGAATTCGAGATCATCCTGGTGGACGACGGCAGCCGGGATTCCTCCCAGTCCATAATCGCGGCCCAGGCCGCGGCCAACCCGGAAGTGACCGGGATATTCCTGAACCGCAACTACGGCCAGCACGCGGCGGTCATGGCCGGCTTCGGCCGGGCCCGGGGCGAGGTGGTGGTGACCCTGGACGCCGACCTCCAGAACCCGCCGGAAGAGATACCCCGCCTCCTGGCCAAGATAGAGGAAGGCCACGACGTGGTCGGCACCGTGCGCCGCCGGCGTAAAGACACGGCCTTCCGCCGGACCGTCTCCCGCTGGGTCAACCGCATGGTCCGGACAGCCACCAAGGTGGATATGCACGACTACGGCTGCATGCTCCGGGCCTA
>JAITBV010000060.1 GCA_031283395.1 Candidatus Adiutrix sp. | reverse complement strand
CTGGCCTATTTCGCCGACGCGGCGGGGCACACGATTTTCGCGGGCCTGGCCCTGGCCCTGATCCTCGGCTGGCCGGAAAAGCCCGTGGCGCCGGGCACGGGGGCGGCTTTGGGCCTGGGCGTGATTTCTCTGACCCGCCACAGCCGCCCGGCCCCGGACACGGCCATCGGCCTGGTCTTTTCCGGGGTCATCGCCCTGTCCCTGGCCCTGGTCAGCCGCCACAGCGGGGCGGCCCGGGGCCTGTCGCGCTTCATCCTCGGCGATATCCTCACCGTGACCGACGGGGAGATCCTGGCCCTGGCCGGCCTGGCCCTGGCCAGCCTGGTCTTCCTGGCCCTGTTTTTCAACCACCTGACCCTGGAATCCCTCTCTCCCACCCTGGCCCGGCTCCGCCGCCCCCTCTTAAGCCGCTTTTTGCCCTATCTCTTCGGGGCCTGGCTGGCCCTGACGGTCACGGTGGCCGTCTGGTCCGTGGGCCTGCTCCTGGTCACGGCCCTTTTGGTGGCCCCGGCCGCCGCGGGCCGGGCCGCGGCCTCCTCGGCCGGGGCCATGTTCTGGACGGCCCTGGCTGTTAGCGCGGTTTCCGGCCAGTTGGGCCTTTACGTCTCCACCCGCCCCGGGGTCAACACGGCCACCGGGGCCACGGTGGTCCTGGCCGCTGTCCTTATTTTCATCCTCATCCAAGCCCTGGCCCGCCGCGAATAAATTCACAATTTAATAAATTGTGAAAAAAATGTTGATAAACTGAGCTGTCGGTGTTACCTTGACTTTCAGGGTTGAGCAAATCAACCATAAGTTGAGGTTATAGACGATGACAATCCCGCCCGGCAAACCCTCCAGGCAACTTGCCAAGCCCCCTACCCCCAGGCCCCGGCCCCGGCCGGACGGTCCCCTCCTTCTCCCTGGCCCGGCCGATCCCGAATTTCCGGCCGGCCGGACCAGCCCCGCCTCCCGCGGCCCGGCCCGGCCCTACGCGGCCCTGGCCCTGGCCCGCCTGGCTGAAATGATCGACGACCCCGACCCCAAGGGGGCCTTCCCCGCCTGCCGGGAGATTCTGGACCGGGCCTGGGGCAAGGCGGAAGCCGGGGGGCCCGGCGAAGAGACCAGGACCATCGTGGTCAGGGAAGAAAATGCCTGAGCGCCCTATCTATTTCAAATATTCCACCCGGCCCTGGCAGAAGGAGGTCCTGGCCGCCCTGGCCGCCTTCCGTTTCGCGGTCATCGTGGCCCACCGCCGGGCCGGCAAGACCGAGGCCATGGTCTTAAGGCTCCTTTTGGCGGCCATGGACGCCAAAAGCCCCTATCCGGCCCCCCTGTTCGCCTATATCGCCCCTTTCCTCAACCAGGCCCGGGCGGTGGCCTGGGGCCGCCTGAAGCACTACTGCCGGGTCCTCCCCGGCCTTAAGATAAACGAGACCGAAAGTTCCGTCACCCTCTGGAACGGGGCCGTCATCCGCCTTTTCGGGGCCGACTATCCCGACCGGCTACGCGGCCTGGGCTTTGACGGGGTGATCCTCGACGAGGTGGCCCAGATGAAGCCCGACACCTGGGGGGCCGTGGTCCGCCCGGCCCTCTCCGACCGCCGGGGCTGGGCCGTCTTTATCGGCACGCCCAAGGGCCGCAATGTTTTCCACGAGCTTTACCAGGAGGCCCTGGCCAAGGAGGATTGGCTGGCCGGGCTTTATCCGGTCGACAGGACCGGGGCCATTTCCCCGGAGGAAACGGTTTGCCTTAAAACGGATATGCCCCCGGACCTTTATGGCCAGGAATATCTCTGCGATTTCACCGCGGCCAATGCCGACAGCTTCGTTGACTTTATTTTGGTCCATGAAGCGGCCAGGCGCGAGATACCGGCCCGCAACCCGGCCCCCCTGGTTTTCGGGCTCGACGTGGCCCGCTTCGGCGATGACCGCACGGTCCTGGTCCGGCGCCGGGGCTTGGTGCTGGAGGATGTCGTCATCAGGCAGGGCCAGGACCTCATGCGCACCGCCTCCGAAACCTCCGAAGCCATCAACCTCCGCCGGCCCCGGGCCGTCTTTGTCGATGTGGCGGGCCTGGGGGCCGGGGTGGCGGACCGTCTGCGCCAACTGGGCCACCGGGTCATCGGGGTCAATTCCGGCTCCCGGGCCCTGGACCCGGACCGGTTCCATAACCTCAAGGCCGAGATGTGGTCCAAGATGCGGGACTGGCTGGCCGAGAGCGCGGTCATCCCCGACCGACCAGAACTCAAGGATGATCTTCTGGCCCCCCGCTACGATTTCGACCACGCCGGCCGCCTTAAGATCGAAAGCAAGGACAGCCTCAAAGCCCGGGGCCTTAGGTCCACCGACCTGGCCGACGCCCTGGCTTTGACCTTTGCCCAGCCGGTGGCGGCGTTCCGGCGGCAGCCGAGGGAGCCGAGGTTTTATGACACCGACTAGCCAGGGCACTGCCATGTTTAAAATAAAGGCGCTACGCGCCTTATGCCGTCAGGAGCAGGAGGATTGGTGGTCGGAGGTCAAGGCGGACCGGGTGGCCCGGACGGCCCTGTTCAGTTTGAGGGAGGACCAGAAGACGTTCGAGAACTGGGCGGCCATGGGCCATTGGACGGGTTATGACCTGAACGTGGTGTATGGTCCCGCGGGTGAGCGCGCGGCCTATTTCTGGACCTGCGGGAAGCTGGGCCACGGGGCGTTTTTCCATTTCAATTTTCTGTCGGCCGGTCTTTCCTGGAAGATGGAGATAGGGCGTTATGTGTTGAGGGTGCTGGCCCTGGCCGGCTACAGGTGCCTGGCCAGCCTGACCCCGGTTACCAACCTCCACGTCATAGCCTATGGCCGGGCCGTGGGCGGCCGGGTGGCGGGGCGTTGGCCGGGGGTGTGTTATATGGCCGACCGGGACGAATGGGTGGATGGAGTTCTGTTGCAATTCATATTAAACGACAAGGAGGACTGAGTATGGGAGGAGGCAAGGGGGGGAGCTACACTCCGCCGCCGGTGGATAATTCGGCGGCCATAAAGGCGGCCGAGGAAGCGGCCAAGGCCGAGGAGAAGAGGCGCCAGGCCGAGGCGGCCGAAGAGGAGCGCAAGCGGCACATAGCGGCCAGCGGGCGCCAGGCGACCATGCTGGCCGGGGAGAACACCCTGTTGGGCGGCTAGAGCAATATTCGTCATTCCGGCGAAAGCCGGAATCCATGGCCCCCGGCTTTGAGGCGCGCCTCTTCGCCTGGGTGACGGAATGGGAAAAGGTTCTTATGCCGAAACTGGCGTCCCACATAAACCGTTTCACTTTCGGGGAGCTGTCGCCCTTGTTGTGGTCGCGGACCGACCTGGACAAGTATGCGGCGGGTCTTAAGACCCTGGAGAATTTCATCCCTCTGCTCCAGGGTCCGGTGAAGCGGCGGGGGGGGACGCGTTTCGTGGCCGAGAGCGGCAACGGGTCCCGGCCGGTGATCCTTATGGACTTCGCCTTTTCCGAGACCACGGCCTATATCCTGGAGTTCGGGGACGGTTATCTGCGGGTCTTTCACCAGGGCAAGCCCCTGCGGGACGGCGGCGAGATATACCAGGTGGAAACGCCCTGGGCCCAGGCCGATCTTTTCGGCCCCGGGGACCTTAAGCGCCTGAAGGCGGCCCAGAGCGCGGACGTGATGTGGCTGGTCTGCCCGACGGTCCCGCCGCAAAAGCTGTCCCGCCACGGCCATTTGGACTGGCGTCTTTCGCCTTTGCCCGGCTGGTCTCCCCGGCCCAACCCGGTGGCGGCCACCCTGTTCCGGGAGCGTTTATGTTTCGCGGCCCTGGAAACGGTTTATATGAGCCAGGCCGGGGCTTTTGAGAATTTCCAATTGCGGGCCTCGGACCAGACGGCGGATGATCCTTTGGAGATAAACGTCTATGGGCAGAGGATGAACCAGATAGAGTGGCTGTGCCCGGCCGGCCAGCTTTTGGTGGGCACCACGGGCGGGGAGTTTCTGGTGGGCGAGACCACCACCGTGGACCCCTTCGGCCCGGAGAACGTCAAGGTGACGCCCGAGACCAACTTCGGCTCCTCGTCCCTCCAGGCCCTGCGGGTGGGGGCCGTGGTGCTTTTTGTCCAGCGGGCCGGCCAGAAGGTGCGGGAGTTCGTCTACGACCTTTCGGGCGACGGTTACCAGGCCTACGACCTGACGGCCGCGGCCGAGCACATGGGCCGGGGCGGCCTGACGGACATGGTCTGGCAATCGGAGCCCCTGGAGACTCTCTGGGCCGCCCGCGCCGACGGCCAGCTTTTGGGCTTCACCTTGTCCAAGGAACAGCAGATGAACGCCTGGCACCGGCATATCCTGGGCGGGGGAGGCAAGGTGAGGAGCCTGGCCGTGGTCCCGGCCGTCCACGGGGGCCGGGACGAGTTGTGGCTGTCCGTGGAGCGGGTGGTGGACGGCCGGACCGTCCAGCATATAGAGACCCTGGAACCGGGGCACGACCCGGGCGAGCCCCAGGTCGACTGTTTTTTCGTGGATAGCGGGGTCACGTTGCGGGGGGATGGCCTGACCGAGATAGAAGGCCTCTCCCATCTGGAAGGTCACGAAGTGGCCATATTGGCCGACGGGGGGGTCCAGCCACCCCAGGTGGTCAGGGGCGGCCGCGTCGTCCTTCAATACCCGTCCTCGGTCATCCAGGTGGGTCTGCCCTACCGTTCCCTGTTGACCACGGTGGATTTCGAGGCCCCCCTGCCGGACGGCACGGCCGTGGGCCGCCAGAAACGGGTGGTGAAGGTCCATTTGCGGCTTTTGGAATCCGCCGGCGGGTCGCTGGGTGACGGGTCACCGCGTGACAACAGATCCGAGTTTCCTTTGGAATACTGGGCCGCCCCCCGCCATATGGATAAGGCCCCGGCCCTTTTTACCGGCTGGGTGGCCCGGTCCTGGCCCGGGGGTTATGAGAGCGACGGCTGCGTGACCGTGGCCCAGGACCTGCCCCTGCCCTTTCTTTTGGGCGGGATAGTCCAGGACATCCTCCTCGAGGGAAAAAGCTGATGCCCATCAACGCCGACGACATCATAAAGCGTTTCGAGTCCCTGGCCTCATTGCGGAGCGAGTGGGAAAGCCTCTGGCAGCTCTGCTCGGATTATGTCCTGCCCCGCTCCGGGGAGTTCCGGCAGCGGGCCCGGCACATTTTCGACGACACGGCCCTCCTGGCTTTGGGGCGTTTCGCCGCGGCCATGGAATCCGTCCTGACCCCCCGCACCCGCAAGTGGCACACCCTGGTCACGGGCGACCCGGGCCTGGACCAGGACCCGGAGGTCAGCCGCTGGCTGGAGGCCCTGCGCGATACCCTGTTCCGGGCCCGCTACGCCCCGGAGGCCAACTTCGCCAACCAGATCACCGAAGCCTATTATTCCCTCGGCGTCCACGGCACGGCCTGCCTGTTCGTGGATGACGAACTGGGCCGGGGCCTGAGGTATAAGCACATCCCCCTCCACCAGCTCTATCTGGCCGAGGACGCCGCCGGGCGTATCGACACCGTGTTCCGATCCTACAAGCTCACGGCCCGGCAGGCCTTTCAGGAATTCGGCGAGGCCCTCCCCGTAAATATCCGGAGCGATGCCGAAAACCCCACCCGCCGGGAGACGGAGCACGAGTTCCTCCACGGCGTCTTCCCCCGCCGGGAGCTGGACCCGCAAAGGATGGACGCCCGCAATATGCCCTACGCCTCGGTCCACCTGGCCCGGGCGGCCCGGGAAGTGCTGCGGGAGAGCGGTTACCGGAGCCTGCCTTATGTGGTCAGCCGCTTCGTCCTGGCCCCGGGCGAGGTTTACGGCCGCTCCCCGGCCATGAGCGTTTTGGGCAGCATCATCCAGGTCAACGTCATCCAAAAGACCATCATCCGGGCCGCGGAGAAGATGGTCAACCCGCCCGTCCTGGTCTCGGACGACGATGTGCTCAGCGGCTTCAGCCTCAAACCCGCGGCCATCATCCCCGGGGGCCTGGACCCCCAGGGCAATCAACTGGTCCGGCCCCTGCTTCTGGAAGGCAAACTCCCCGT
>JAITBV010000032.1 GCA_031283395.1 Candidatus Adiutrix sp. | reverse complement strand
CTCCTCATCGAATCAGGCTTATTGGCGGCCGTCTATCTGGAAAACGGCCATATGCATTACGAGCGGGCCTACGGCCGGGAACACCACAGCCACCTGCGCTGCACCGCCTGCGGCCGCATTTTTGAATTCAGCGCTCCGGAACTGCCCGCCTTGGAAAAAACCATCGCCGAGCAGAAAAATTTCAAGAGCGAGGGCCACAAGTTCGAGATCTGGGGCCTCTGCTCCAACTGCCGCGGCTGATACGCCCCCGGCCCTTCCGGGAGGCGGGAAAGATTTGCCCATGCCTGTTGCCTCTAAGACGGCCCCGTCCGTCCGGCGGTTTATAAAAAAGTTCGTTTGGCTTTACGCCGTAAGCCTGGTTTTAACGGCCGCCCCGGCCCGGGCCGAGAGCGAGGCGGATCTTTGGGAAAAACTCAAGGTCTTCACCAGGATAATGGCCGAGGTCAACGACAAGTTCGTGGAGCGGCCCAAGGGCGACGAACTGGTCTACGGGGCCATCAGGGGCATGCTCAATTCCCTGGACCCCCACTCCTCCTTCCTGACCCCCGAGGAGATGAAGGATTTCGAGCAGGAGACCCGGGGCAGCTTTTTCGGCGTCGGCATTGAAATTTCCCAGCGCGACGGCATCCTGACCGTGGTCTCGCCCATCGAGGACACCCCGGCCTACCGGGCGGGCCTCCAGGCCGGGGACCACATCATCAAAATCGACGGCCGGGCCACCAAGGACATGACCCTGACCGAGGCGTTCAAACTCATCCGGGGGGCCAAGGGCACCCGGGTGGTCTTCACCATTTCCCGGGAAAAGACCAAGTCTCTTCACACCATACCCGTGACCCGCGACCGCATCCCCATCCGCACCGTCCGGTCCCAGATCCTGGAGCCCGGCTACGGCTATCTGCGCATAATCAGCTTCCAGGGCGACACCTTTGACGCGGTCCGGCAGGCCCTGGCCAAGGAACTCGTAGACCTCAAGGGCCTGATCCTGGATTTGCGCAACGACCCCGGGGGTCTTTTGGACCAGTCCATAAAGGTCAGCGGCCTGTTTCTGGGCCGGGAAGTGGTGGTGGAGACCCGGGGCCGCCTGGAAGAACAGAACGGCCGCCATGTGTCCGAAACGGACATGGTCCTGCCCCCGGACTGCCCCCTGGTGGTCTTGATCAATGAAGGCTCGGCCAGCGCCAGCGAGATCGTGGCCGGGGCCCTCCAGGACCATAAGAGGGCCCTTCTGGTGGGCACCCAGAGCTTCGGCAAGGGCTCTGTCCAGACCATCCTGCCCATGCCGGACGGCTCCGGGCTCAGGCTGACCACGGCCCGCTTCTACACCCCCTCCGGCCGCTCCATCCAGGCCGACGGCATCACCCCGGACATAGAGATCCCCGGCCGGCAGCCCCGCGAGGGCGTTTTAAGGGAAAAGGACCTGGACCGCCACCTGCCGGGAGCCAATGAAAACCGCCAGGACCCGGCCTCCGAGGCCCGGGAACAGCTCTCCGAAACCAAAGAGCCTGCCGCGGGCGAAGAGACGGACCTGCCCGACCCGGGCCGGCCCCTGTCGGAGATGCCCCTGGAAGAAAGGCTCAAATACGACCCGCAACTGGCCCAGGCCCTGACCTTGCTGAAAGAAAACAAGGTGTCCAACAAGATCGCCGCGAAAAACAAGCGCGGCGGCTAAGAGCCGGGCGGCGGCCAATTTAGATTGAAGGCCGCCCGGTATAAGGAGTTTTCATGGCCCCAGACACAGGCGACGGCCACCCGGAGGCTGCGGAACCGGCGGGATACCCGGTCCCCGAACCCGGCCTCCGGGCCGAGCGCCCCAATTTTCTTACCGCCGCCAAATTCAGCGATTTCGACCTGCCCCCGGAAATAATGGCCGGGGTGGACCAGGCCGGTTTTGAATTCTGTACGCCCATCCAGGCCCTGGCCATACCCGTGGCCATGAAGGGCCTGGACATCGCCGGCCAGGCCCAGACCGGCACCGGCAAGACCACCGCCTTTCTCATCCCCCTTATGAACCGGCTCCTGAAAAACAAGCCCCTGGAGCCGGACGCGCCCCGGGCCATCATCGTCACCCCCACCCGGGAACTGGCTCTCCAGATCCACGAGGACGCCCTGGTCCTGGGCGGCGCCACCAGCCTCAGGCAGGCCCTGGTCATCGGCGGCATCGAATACCGGGAGCAGGCCGAACTGCTGGGCACCGCCCCGGAAATAGTCATCTGCACCCCCGGCCGCATCATAGACTACCTGCAGCAGGGCATCTTCAAGACCAAGGGCGTGGAAGTGGCGGTGGTGGACGAAGCCGACCGCCTCCTGGACATGGGGTTCATCAAGGATCTTAAGTATCTCCTCGGCAAGCTTCCTCCCTTCTCCCAGCGCCAGACCATGCTCTTTTCCGCCACCCTCGACGCGCGGGTGCTGGAGTTGACCTACCAGTTCATGAACCCGCCCCAGTTCATAACGGCCGAGCCCGACAAAGCCACCAAGCTCAAAATAGAGCAGGAACTTTACCACGTGGGCCGCGAGGAAAAGCTCTCCCTTTTGATGGGACTTCTGCGCCGCGAGCCTCACAGCCGGGTCATCCTCTTCGCCAACACCAAAAGCGGAGTGGAATGGCTGGCCAAGAAACTGACCGCCAACGGCTTCCAGGCCGAAGGCATCACGGGCGACCTGCCCCAGCCCAAGCGCCTCCGGCTCATGGAAGCTTTCAAGGAAGATCGTCTCCATATCCTGGCGGCCACCGATGTGGCCAGCCGGGGCATCCATGTCGAGGACGTCAGCCACATTTACAATTACGACCTGCCCCAGGACGCGGAAAACTACGTCCACCGCATCGGCCGCACGGCCCGGGCCGGCCGCGAGGGCAAGGCCGTCTCCTTCGGCTGCGAAGACTATGTCTTTCATCTGGAGGCCATTGAAAACCTCCTGGGCGAGAAGATTCCCGTCTTCTGGGCCGACAACGAGTGGTTCCAGACCGATGTGGGCGGTGAAGTGAGCGTTAAGGAGAGGAGAGGCCGGGGGGCCTCCGGCCGGGGGACCCCGGGACGGGAAGCCTCAGGACGGGAAGCCTCGGGACGGGAAG
>JAITBV010000300.1 GCA_031283395.1 Candidatus Adiutrix sp. | reverse complement strand
CTGGGCCGGGTCCGGCGCGGCCTTTCCACGGCCGCGGACCTGGTTCCGCGCCTGGCCGGGGCCCGGGACACGGCGGATGGCTGCTATAACCAACTGGCCGATCTGGCGGCGGAATTGGAGAACTTCAGCCGGAATCTGGAGTTTCAGCCCGAGCGCCTGGATTGGGTGGAGGAGCGCTTGAACGACCTGGCCAAAGCCAGGCGCAAATACGGCCTCAGCCTGGAGGAACTCATCGGCCGCGGCCGCCGGCTGGCGGAGATACTGGATCGTCTTGACGGGGCCGGCTTGGACCAGGCCCGCCTGGCCCGGGAAAAAGAGACCGCCCTGGCCCTGGCCCTTAACGCGGCCGACCGGCTCTCCCGGGCCCGCCGGGCGGCGGCCGAAAGCTTGGTCTCGGTCCTGACCGCCGCCTTAAGGCCCTTGGGGTTTCCCAAGATGACCATGGAAGTCGAACTCGAGGTTCCCGGCGACCGGGCCGGACGGTTGGGCCCGGCCGGCTTTGACCGGGTCGATTTCCTGTTCAGCCCCAATCCCGGGGAAGGGCGGGCCTCACTGGGCCGTATCGCCTCGGGGGGGGAATTGTCCCGGGTGCTTTTGGCCCTCAAGACGGTGGAACACCGGCCCGGTGACCAGATGCTGGTCTTTGACGAAATAGACGCCGGCCTGGGCGGGGCCGCGGCCGAGGCCGTGGCCGGGAGCCTGGCCGATTTGGCCGCCCGGCGCCAGGTGGTGATCATTACTCATCTGCCCCGGGTGGCCGCCCTGGCCGGCCGGCATTTCCGGGTGACCAAGGGGCCGGCCGAGGACCAGGCCCGCACCACCACGGCCATAACCCCCCTGGAGCCCCGGGAGCGGGTGGAGGAACTGGCCCGGATGCTGGGGGGCGCCAACCCCAGCCCGGAGGCGGCGGCTTTGGCCGGGCACCTTTTGGGTCTCTGATACCAAGTAACATTCAATTTTGATTGAATATTACTTGGCATCAGGCTCGGGCGTTCAAAAAATCCATAAAATTTTTCTTGCAATTGGTCAAAAAAAGGCGTATTAGGTCTATGTAAATCGATATGAACGAACGTTCATACGTAATAGGCCGACCGTCTCCCCGGGATCGGCCAGTATAAGGAGGAACAGAATTTTGGTCACGGCCAAAAATACCCGGCAACGGTCGGCGGATCCGAAGAAAGAAGGGCGGAACGCCAAGGGCGGCAATGATTTTAAACCCACTGTTGAAACTGTGGCCCAGAGATGCCTTTACGGCAATTGGATGACTTTGGGCGTTGAGACCCTGGATCAGGATTATGACCTGGTCTGGGCGGTCCTGGCCGCCCGCATCCGGCCCATAGCCGACCTGGTCCGCGACCGGGTCGGCCTGGGGACCGGAGTCCGCCTGGGCCGGCCTTTCCCGTATTGGACAGCCGTTGAACTCGGCCCGGACGCCCCGGTGCCGGCCGGCATGGTGCCGGTGGTGGTCCCGGCCGGGAAATATTTGGCCCTGGGCCGCGGCTCCTCGGCCGGCCTGGCCGAAGCTTATGATTTTGTTTATAACCACTGGGAAAGCTCCCAAAGTGAATATATCGTCGACCATTCCCGTCCCTGTTTTGAACAGTACGGGCCGGTGGCTTCTGGCCGGCGGGAGGTGACTCTGTTCATGCCCCTGGCCGGTCGCGAGGCCTGATCCGGGGCCGTTTTTGGCCTTGCGTGATCCGGCGGCTTTCGGTATAATAAAAAGAAGTTTAGTTATTGACTAAGCGGTAAAGTAGCGGATGACGGTCATGTGAGAGAGCGGCCCCGGGCGGCCGCCACCGAAGGGGCAAGGTTCGCCGAAACTCTCAGGTCCAAGGAGCATGACCCGACGCCCTCTGAAGCCGCCGCGCCGTTCGGGGCGGACGCGACAGAGCCACGAAGAAGCCGTGAGGTGATCTTTGGCGTCTGTCGTGCTTTTGACCAATAATCCCGGTTGGCTTCGGTTCGTCGGTTCCTGAATGTCCTGGGGGTCGTCCAGCCCGCAGGTGTTGCGGGCCAGTTCCCTGAGGCCGGAAGGGCGCCGGTGTTTTCTGATGGAAGGCTCCCCCCTTGAGGTCCTTCTGGCCGGGCGCCGTTTTCTCCATGCCGGCTGGCGGCTTCTCCACCATCCCCTCTACGGCAATTTTCGTCCTCATCAGCAGCCCTATCGCTCTCTTCTCTGGCGTTTTGAAAAGGACTCCGCCCGGGCCGGGGAGTATCCCCTCCCGGCCGACGACTGGTCGGTCCGCCTTTTGGAAGAAGCTCTGATCCTGTATCAGAACAGTCCGGTCTTAAGCCCGGAACAGGCCCCCCCCGCGCTCCGGGAAGCCTGCGCCCTGTTGGATTATGAACTTCTGCGTCTGACCCTGGAGCAAGCTGGTTGGTACCCCGGCGCCTTTGGGCCCGGTGAACTTTAAGACGCATGGCAAGCGAAAGGAGGTTCCCTTGAAGCTGGAACTGCATAAGGTCACCGTCAAGCGGATAAGTTTCGGTGAGGCCACCGGCGTGGAAAACGGTGTTCTGACGGTCAACCGTGAAGAACTCAAGGCTCTCCTGATGGAAGACAAGGCCCTGGCCGGCGTGGAGCTGGACCTGGCCCATCCCGGAGAAGAAGTGAGGATAATGCCGGTCAAGGACGCCCTGGAGCCCCGGGCCAAGATCGCCGGCCCGGGGCAGGTCTTCCCCGGCTTCATAGGGCCCCTGGACGCGACCGTGGGCGAAGGCCAAACCCTGGTCCTGGAAGGCGCGGCCGTCCTGACCGCCGGCCGTTTGGTCGCGGCCCAGGAGGGCATAGTGGACATGAGCGGCCCGGGGGCCGACTATACGCCCTTTTCCCGGACCGCCAACCTGGTCCTGGTGCTGACCCCGCGGGAGGATGTCAAGCTCCACGAGGCCGAGCAGTGCTGCCGGCTGGCCGGCCTTAAGGCGGCCCACTTTCTGGCGTCCAAATGCCGGGGGGCCAAGGCCGACCGGGTGGTCAGTTATGATTTCCCGCCCTTAAGCGAGGCTCTGGGCCGCCACCCGGACCTGCCGAAGGTGGCCTATGTCTATATGCTCCAGTCCCAGGGCCTGCTCCATGACACCTGGGTTTACGGCGTGGACG
>JAITBV010000289.1 GCA_031283395.1 Candidatus Adiutrix sp. | reverse complement strand
TCGCTTAAGGCGTCATCCATGGCCGTGAGAGCCGAGCCGAAACGGGCATGGCCGGCATAATCGCCCAGAGCGCCGGCCAGGGCCTCGCCCAGGACCAGCCCCACATCTTCGACCAGGTGGTGGGCATCGACTTCCAAATCGCCCCGGGCCTTTATCTTCAAAGACCAGCCGGCATAGAGAGCCAGGGCCCGCAGCATATGGTCAAAAAAACCCAGGCCGGTTTCTATGGAAACCGGCCCCCCGTCCAAGGCGAGTTCCACCTCTATTTCCGTCTCTTTGGTCTTGCGTTCCACCCGGGCCTTACGGTCCTCACCGCTCATGGCAAACCCCCACTATAACATCCGTTCCCTATTTTCCCGGCTGTCCATGGGCAGGGCCACCAAGCCGGTCCGGGCCATTGATTTTATGCGGAAATGGGACAGGCCCAGGATGACCATGTCCACCATGTTGATGGAGCCCACCACCTGGAGGGTCAGGCTGGCCGCGTCCATATCCACTATCCGGACTCCGAAGGTGTTGGCCAGGGCCATTATTTCCAGGCGCTTTTCCGGGTCCACCTCCACCGTCACCAGGGCCACCTCGCCGGTGACGGCCTCGGAATATTTAAGGTCCCGCACTTCGATGCAGTCGATGAGCTTGCCCAACTGCTTGGTGACCTGGGAGAGAGCCGCTTCATTGCCGGAGACCACCAGGGAAATGCGGGTGCGGCTCTCGTTTTCCGTGGGCCCGGCGGCTATGGATTCCACGTTGTAGCCCCGCCGGGCGACCAGCCCGGCCACATGGGACAGGACGCCGGGACGGTTGCGGACCAACAGGGAGATCATCTTTTTCATATTGCGACCATCCGGCAAAAATTTATTCAGAAGTCTCGTAGAATTCGTTCTGGCCGCCCCCGGCCGGGATCATGGGCAGCACGTTTTCCTCCATGAGCACCCGGCAATCCAGAAGCCCGGGCCCGGGGGTGTCCAGGAGTTCCTCCACGGCCGGGACCACCTGGCCGGGCTCGGTTATCATCCGGCCGGGGATACCGTAGCCCCTGGCTATGGCCGCGAAGTCGGGCATGAACTTCCAGACCGTCTGGCTGTAGCGGCGGCGGTAGAAAAATTCCTGCCACTGGCGGACCATGCCCAGGCAGCCGTTGTTGACGATGACCACCTTTACGGGCAGATCGTTTTCCCTGATGGTGGCCAGTTCCTGGATGTTCATCTGGATGCCGCCGTCGCCGGTGATGAGCACGACCCGGGCTTCGGGCCGGCCCACCTGGGCTCCCAGGGCCGCCGGCAGGCCGTAGCCCATGGTGCCCAGGCCCCCGGAAGACAGGAAGTGGCGGGGCCGGCGGGAAACTATCAACTGGGCGGCCCACATCTGGTGCTGGCCCACATCGGTGACTATGACGGCCTCCTCCCCGGCCGCCCGGTCAATGGCCCGGATGAGCGACTGGGGCCGGATGGCCCCTTCTTCATCCGCCGGCAGGACCAGGGGATGGCGGGCCTTCAGTTCGGCCACCCGGGCCAGCCACTCGGGCCGGCGGACGGGTTCCACCACTTCCAGGAGCCTTGAAAGCACCCGCTTCAAATGGCCGACCAGGGGCAGATGGGTCAGGACCCTCTTGTCTATTTCCGCCCCGTCTATATCCACATGGGCCACCCGGGCCCCGGGGGCGAAGCGCCGGACATTGCCGGCCACCCGGTCATCGAAGCGGGCCCCGAGGCAGACGATGAGATCTGATTCATGAATGGCCAGGTTGGTGTACTTGGGCCCGTGCATCCCGGCCAGGCCCAGAGCCAGGGGGTGGTCGTCCGGGAAGGCCCCCTTGGCCATGAGGGTCGAAGCCACGGGGATATCCGAAGCGGTGACCAGGCGGAACAACTCGGCCTCGGCCCCGGCCGCGCTGACGCCCCCCCCGATATAGGCCACCGGCCGCCGGCTGTGGCGGAGGGCCTCGACCAGGGCGGCGACCTGGCCTTCGTCCAGGTCCGGGTCCGGGTCATAGCCCTCCAGGCGGACCTCGGCCGGGGCCGGGGGGGCCAAAAGGCCGATCTGCACATCCCGGGGCACATCCACCAGGACGACCCCCGGACGGCCGCTGGCGGCCAGGTAGAAGGCCTCGGCCAGCACCTCGGGCAGGCTCCCGACCTCTTTGACCAAATAGTTGTATTTGGTTATGGGGATGGTGATGCCGTAAATGTCGGCCTCCTGGAAAGCGTCGTTGCCGATGGCCGTGGTGGGCACCTGGCCGGTGATGGCCACCAGGGGCACGCTGTCCATATGGGCCGTGGCCAGGCCGGTGACCAGGTTGGTGGCCCCGGGCCCGGAAGTGGCCAGCACCACTCCGGGCCGGCCCGTGGCCCGGGCGTAGCCGTCGGCGGCATGGGCCGCGCCCTGCTCGTGGCGGGTCAGGATGTGCCTTAGAGGGGCGTCATAAAGGGCATCGTAGAGGGGGATGACCTGGCCGCCGGGGTAGCCGAAGACGACATCCACCCCGGCCCGGCCCAGGGCCTCTATGATTATTTGGGCGCCGCTGCGGGCGGCGGGGGAAGTGGACATTCGACGTTTGACCTTTCTTAATTTGATGATCCGCCCGGCCATCGGCGGACGCGTGCGGAC
>JAITBV010000268.1 GCA_031283395.1 Candidatus Adiutrix sp. | reverse complement strand
AATTTGAAAGGCACCCAGACCGAGAAAAACCTCAAAGAGGCTTTCGCCGGCGAATGCCAGGCCCGGGTGAAATATTCCTATTACGCCTCCCGGGCCCGCAAGGACGGGTATGAGCAGATAGCCGACTTTTTCGAAGAGACCTCGGTCAATGAAAAAGAGCACGCCAAGATCTGGTTCAAGCTGCTCCATGAAGGGGCCGTGCCGGAGACCACCCAAAATTTGAAGGATGCGGCGGACGGGGAAAATTTCGAGTGGACCAAGATGTATGAAAAGTTCGCCAAAAAGGCCAAGGAGGAAGGCTTCGAGCGCATCGCCGCCCTGTTCCGACTGGTGGGCGAGATCGAAAAGCACCACGAGGAGAGATACAGAAAACTCCTGGCCAATATCGAAGGCGGCCAGATCTTCGCCAGGGACGGGGAGACGGCCTGGCACTGCGCCAACTGCGGGCATGTGGTAAATGGTAAAAAAGCGCCGGAAAAATGCCCGGTCTGCGAGCATCCCAAGGCCTACTTCCATATCAGCGCGACCAATTTTTAAGTCGCCGAGCGCTCTCCTAAAGCCCGCCGCCCTCGGCGGGCTTTTTTGGTTGGTAGAGCCGCCAGGAGAAATCCCCCCGGGTCAGGGCCAGGTCAGGTTCCAGGCCGCTCAGGGCCAGGGCCGAGAGGTTTTTTTCGTGGTTTCCGGCCACGATGAACACCGCCGGCCGGCCGGCGGCCAGTTCCCGGCGGATCAGGCCGGCCAGGCCGTCCGCATCGGGAACAAAGCGCCCCTCCCCTTCGGGCCGGTCCAGCCCGTAGGCCAGCTCCCCCGCCCCGAAAGCGAAAACCAGGCCGCTCTGGCGATAATGCCAGGCCGCGGCGTAGAGCGTTTTGCGGTCGGTGAAGATGGCGGCTCCGGGCGGGGTGAGGCGCGCGGCTTCGGCCAGGAGGACGGAAGGGGACCGGCGGTTGATGAAAACTTCCGGCAGACAGTGGGAAGCGGCCAGGAATAGGGGCAGGGTGGCCAGGGCGGCCCATATCAGGCCGTTTAAGCGGTCCGCGGAAAAAAATAATATTTTCGGGGCGGCTCCCAAACCGGCGGCGGTCAAGAGCAGGCCGGCCACCAGGACCCAGGGGCGGATATCCGCCAACAAGGGGCCTAGGAGTTCGGGGGGGACGAAAAAAAACAGCCAGGCGACCGCTCCCAGGGCCAGGGCCAGGAAGAGGGCGGCGCAGGTTTTGAGCCCCGGGCTGAAATCGCGGGGTGATTCCATCATGGCTTCGGCCAGCAATATGGCCAGGGGGGGGAAGCAGGGCAGGATATAGGTTGCTATCTTGCCTCCGCAGGCGGAAAAAAATAAAAAGGGCAGGGCCAGCCAGGCCAGGCAGAAGGTGGTCAGGCCGTCCCCGGCCTTTACTTTGGCCCGAATGGGGCCGAGGGCCCGGGGCAGGCAGAAGGTCCAGGGCAGGGCCCCGGCCAGGATCCAGGGCAGATAGAGCCAGAAAGGCTCATCATGCTGGCCCGGGCCGGGCTCAAGGAAGCGCTGGATATGTTCCACCCAGAAGCAGTAATTCCAGGAAGCCGGGTTGGCCCGGTGGAGGGCCAGGGCTATGGGCAGGACGGCCAATAGCGCGACCAGGACCGGAACCAGGCAGTTCAAAAGGTGTTTTTTGAACAGGCCCCGCCAGGGCAGCCAGGCCGCCAGGATGAGGACGGGCAGGACCAGGGCGGTGAAACCCTTGGTCAGAAAGCCCCCGGCGCAGGCCAGGCCGGAGAGGGCCAGCCAGGCCAGGCGCGGTCGCCGGTCCTTTTCGTTTATGGCCTGAAAAAACAGGGCCAGGGAGAGGGTGACGAAGAAGGTGAAGATGGAATCCAGGACGGCGAAGGTGCCTATGCCGAACACCAGGAAAAAAGCCAGGTATACGGCCGCGGCGCCCAGGGCCGGGTCCGTCCGGCGGCGCCGGGCTCTCACCAATAGGAAAATGGTCAGGGCCGCGCCCCCGGCGGCCAGGGCCATGGGCAGCCGGACGGCCAGGTTGTGGTGGCCCAGGGCCGAGATGCTGGCCGCGCCCAGCCAGTAGCCCAAGGGGGGTTTTTCGTAGTAGGGGAGGCCTACGAGGCGCAGTTCCAGCCAGTTGCCGCCATCGGCCATGGCCCGGGGTATTTCGGCGTAGCGGGTCTCGTCCGGCTCGATCAGGGGGCGGCAGTTTAAGGGCAGGATATAGGCCAGGATAAAGAAGCCCAGGAGGAGGGGGGCGCGGGACCTGGTCATACGGCTTTCATCTCGGCCTGACAGGCCAGAAGACCCTCCCGGCCGGGGACGGTCCGCTGGGTCAGGCCGGCGGCCGGGAGGGCCCCCTGGGCGGCCAGGATCTCGTCCAGCCGGGTGAAAGCCAGGCCCCGGTCCCGGGCCCGGGCCAGGAAGTCTTCAAAGAGCGCGGCCCGGGCCAGGCCCTCGACTTCGGCGTGAACGCACAGGACATTGAGGGCTTCCGGCCGGAACAGGTCCAACAGATGCCGGTTGTAGCCGGCGTCGGTCAGGCCGGAGCGGCCCACCAGTTCGTCATAGGTGGGCAGGGTCACGGGCACCTGGGGGGCCCAATCGCCGCGTCCGTCCGGCCGGAAACAGCCGGTCCCCCGGCAGTCGCTGTTGTAGAGGAAGGGGAAGGCGGCCTTGGCCTTAAGGGCGGCGGGCGAGAGCCGCCAGGCCGGGGCGGCCGAGGCGGTGGGCGGCCGGCCCAGGATCTCCGTCAGGCGCTCGTAGCCCAATTCCAGTTCCCGGGCCGCGGCCCCCGGTTTTTCCAGGTCCAGGGTCTGCCATTTGTGGTGATCCCAGGCGTGGAGGCCCACTTCGTGCCCCGCCTCCAAAGTCCGCCGCATCACGTCCCCGGCCGCCCGGCCGATATCCGGCCCGGGGCCCCAAAGACCGCAGCGGACAATGCCCCAGCCGTAGAGGGCCGGGGCCCTGGTGCGGAGCATCTTCAGGAGAAAGGCCGGCCTAAGAAGGCGCCAGAGGTGGCGGCCCATGTTGTCCGGGCCCACGGAAAAAAAGAAGGTGGCTTTCTGGCCGAATTTTTCCAGGCTGGCCAGGAGCCGGGGCACTCCCAGGCGGGTGCCCCGGAGGGTATCGACATCCACCCTCAGGCCGGCGATCATGAATGCTCCAGGTGGTCCCGCAGAAAAAAATCCAACGTGGCGGCCGCGGCCAGGCGGGGGTCGATCCGGGGCCGCCAGCCCAAAAGGCGCCCGGCCTTGGCTATGGCCGGGCGGCGGCTTAAGACATCCTGGTAGCCCTGGCCGTAATAGGCCGCGCTCTCCACCTCGCGGAAGCCGGCGAAGGGCGGGAAATGCCCCCTTAAGGGGTGTTGGTCGAAGGCTTCCACCAGTATCCCGCCCAGTTCCCGGATGCTCAGTTCCCCTTCGGGGTTGCCGATGTTCAGGATGGCCCCGTCGCAGACCCCGCCGGGGTTCAGGATGATGCGGTAAAGGGCCTCCACCCCGTCCTCCACGGCCGTGAAGCAGCGCTTCTGGGCTCCGCCGTCTATAAGGAGGATGGGCGTTCCCTCCACCAGGTTCAGTATCATCTGGGTGATGGCCCGGGAACTGCCGATGCGGGCCGAATCCAGGCGGTCGAGGCGGGGGCCGATCCAGTTGAAGGGCCGGAACAGGGTGAACTTCAGGCCCCGTTGCTGCCCGTAGGCCCAGATGACCCGGTCCAGGAGCTGCTTGGAGGCGGAATATATCCAGCGCTGGTTGCGGATGGGGCCGACGATGAGGCGGGAGTTGTCCTCGTCGAATTCCTGGTCGTCGCACATGCCGTAAACTTCGGAGGTCGAGGGGAAGACCACCCGCCTATGGCAATCCACGCAATCGCGCAGCACCTTGAGGTTCTCCTCAAAGTCCAGTTCGAAGACCCGCAAGGGGTTGCGGACGTATTCGATGGGCGTGGCGATGGCCACCAGGGGCAGGACCACGTCGGCCTTGCTTATCTCATAGCGGATGATCTCCCGGTGAATGGAGATGTCCCCTTCAATGAAATAAAAATCCGGCCGGTCCCGGAAGCGGGCCACCTGGTCGCTCTGGCGGTCCAGGCCGTGGACCTCGAAACGGCCTTCGGCCAGGAGCCTTTCGCTCAAGGCGTTGCCGATGAAGCCGTTGACCCCCAGGATCAGCACCCTGGTCTTCCGGGGGGCGGGGGAGGGGGCTTTAAGGCGCATACCCGCCGCGAGGTTCAATTCGCGGGCCAATTGGGGCCCGGCCAGGGGGACGCCGCCCTCCGGCTGGCCCAGGGTCAGGCGGAGGATTCCGTTCCCGGCGGCCACTTCCAGGGGGTCGGCTGATAAGACCGTGCCCGGCTCGGCGCCTTCGCCTCCGGCCCGGGCGGCGGCCTCCCAGACCATTATCTTGCGGCCGCCGGCCCGGGTGAAGGCCCCGGGCCAGGGCCGGGTGACGGCCCGGACCAGGTCGGCCAGTTTTTTAGCCGGCTCGCTCCAGTCGATAAGCCCGTCTTCGGGGCCGCGGCCGCCGAAGGTGGTGGCCAGGGTCTCGTCCTGCGGGGTCCGGGGCGGCCGGCCCTGGGCTATGAGCGGCAGGAGCGGGCCCAGAAGGCCCGGCACGGCGGCGGTGAGTTTTTCGTTTAGGGCCCGGGCCGTGTCCGAGGGGTCTATGGCCACCCGGACCTGGCCGACCACCTCGCCGGCGTCCGGCCGCCGGGTCATTTCGTGGAGGGTCAGCCCGGTCTCCGTCTCTCCGTTTATCAACACCCAGTTGACGGGGCAGCGGCCCCGGTAGCGGGGCAGAAGGGAGCCGTGGAGGTTGTAGGCCCCCAAGGGGGCCAGGTCCAGGAGGGGTCCCTTAAGGAGACGGCGAAAGTAAAAGGAAAATATGGCCTCGGGCCGAAGAGCCCGGATCCGTTCCACCCACAGGGGGTGGTTGCCGTCTTCGGGGGCGTGGACTTCCAGGCCCTTGGCGGCGGCCAGTTCGGCCACCGAGTCGAACCAGATGTTTTCCCCGGGGTCGTCCGGGTGGGTGAAGACCGCGGCCACTTCCACGCCGCCGGCCAATAGGGCCTCCAGGGCGGCCCGGCCGATGTTGTGATAGGCGAAAACCACCGCTCTCATGGGTCGCTCCCAATCGGCCGGTCCCCGCCCCCCACCACCCGGCGGACGCAATACAGGGGCCGGTTGCGGGCCGTGTTGTAGAGCCGGGCCAGGTATTCGCCCATTATGCCCAGGCCCAGATAGAGCCCCCCCAGGAGCACGAAGGCCAGGGAAAAGAGGGTAAAGGTGCCGTCCACGGCCCAGGCCGGGCCGTAGAGGATGCGGCCGGCCAGAATGACCAGGCCGGCCGCTAGGCCCACCAGGCACAGGAGCAGGCCCATGACGCTGGCCAAGCGCAAGGGGAAGGTGGACATGCAGGTCAGAAGGTCCAGATAGAGGTTCAGGAGGCGGAAGATATTGTATTTGGAAGCCCCGGCGTCGCGGGGAGCGTGGTCCACATCTATTTCAGCGGGGTTCAGGGCAAAGGAGTTGGCCAGGACGGGGATGAAGCGGGTCGATTCCCGGCAGTCCAAAAGGGACTGGACAATGGGCCGGCGATAGGCCCGGAGCATGCAGCCGTAGTCGTGCATATCCACCTTGGTGGCTGTCCGGACCATGCGGTTGACCCAGCGGGAGACGGTCCGGCGGAAGGCCGTGTCTTTACGCCGGCGGCGCAC
>JAITBV010000215.1 GCA_031283395.1 Candidatus Adiutrix sp. | reverse complement strand
CCCAGTTATTCAGTTTATCGCTGGGATAAGGATCAAACGAGCCGTGTCCTTTCAAGGCATCTATATGCCGGCCATGCTTATTTATCCCGTTCGCCTCGATCATATCCTCCAGGTCCTTCACGGTCTGAGCCTTGGTGGGCCCAACGCGGAAGAAGCGGCTGCCGTTGCCGCCCCCGGTGGAGCTATAGCCCGGGGCGTTGCTGGCCGGGGGGCCGTAGCCGTAGCAGGAATTGGGGTCGAAATACCCAACATAGGTCACGGCCGGGTTGAAGCCGATATCGGGCGTATTTAAGGGGTCGCCATCGCCTTCCAGGTTGGTCAGGTTGTTATAGGCCGGGTAATACATCTTCCAGTCCCGCTCCAGGACCAGCATGACCTGGGGAATGGCGGTCCCCTCCAGCCAGAAGGGGGTGGTCTGGTAGTTCTGGGGGTTGGGGTCCGACGGGGTCTGGGCCAAGGCCGGCCCGGCCGCGGGCAACAGGCTGAAAAGGCCCCAGGCCAGGGCGGCCAGCATGGTCTTGAGGTATTTTTTGTTCATTTCCCAAACTCCTTATGTTCAAACCCGCGCCCGGGGGGTGGTCAGTTGACTATCAGTTCCCGGTAAATGGCGGTGACTATGCTGTGGGTGGCCCCCTTGGGGTCGTCGCTGAAATAATTGCCCGCATCGACCCCGTCGGTCCGGGGCAGGCGGCCGTTGGCGCTCACCACCAGATAGACCTTGATGCTCTGTTCGCCCTGAAGGCCGTAACCGGCGTCCCCCAGGGAACCGCCCGGGGCGCTGGGGTTGGGCCCGTAAAGGGACAGGGCGGCCGTGCCCACCACCTGGCCGCCATAGAATATCTGCAGATGGGGGAACAGGGGCGAGGAGGGATCGTCGCTGGAGGCGGTGGCCTGGAGATAGCGATCCACTATTTCATCCATGGTGGGCATTTCGCCCGACTGCTGAAGATCGATCAGGGTGAAATTGCCGCACAGGCCGTCGTCGCCTATCTTTATCTCGAATTTGGGCCGCCCGGCCACCTGGGCATCGGAATTGATGATGTCGCAGGGGCTCCCGGCGCTGCCGTTCAACAGGGTCCGGCCCAGAAAGAGGGCCAGGCGGGCCGTGGAATCGGCCTTGGCGAAGGCGTCCCGCCCCTGGTAGTTGTTCTGGGAAATGTTCAGTTCGGACCGGGTGTTGAGCATTATGGAAAAGCCCATGAGGCCCAAAAGCACCAGGATGACCAGGGTGAACATCAAGACCGAGCCTTCGGGATGGGGGGGAGGCCCCGAGGCCGGCCTGGCGGCTCCCTGGCCGGCGGGGTCAGAAATCAAGGTAGAATATAAGGGTGTCATAGACCAGGCTCCCCCTTTTGGAGTTCGACGATTGCCCCGGAAAATCCACCCTTATGGATACCCACAGGTTCTGGCTGGTGGGGGCCCCGGGCAGGACGGTGGTGGTGCGGGTGTAGCAGGGGCCCCTGGAACCGTCGGCCGGGCAGGCCGAGCCGTCCCGGGTCAGGTTGGCCGGGGTGGCCGGCTCGACCCGGGCCCGGCCCCGGGTCAGGGACTGGAGCCGCTCTATCTCGGACTCGGCCAGAAACGAGGCCACGGTCATGTGATAGGCCAGGGCCCCGCCCTCCATGGTGGAGGTCTGCATGGAAATGGCGGCCAGGCAGCCTATGGCCAGGACCACCAGGGAGACCAAAATCTCCAGGAGGGTGAAGCCGGGCTTGAGGCGGGCCGGCCGATGGGCCGGTGAAGGTTTCAGCATCGGTCTCCTCGCTTTACTGGAGCCCCCTTAGGGTGGGCCGGCCGGAATCCTTGTTGACCACCAACTCCCAGGGGGCGACCCGGGAATTGGTCGAACTGAAGACCAGGCGCCAGGGCTCGTGGGAGGCGCGCATCTGCCCGTTGGGCATAAAGACCGCCCAAAACAGGTTGGAGGGGTGACCCCCCCCGGGGACCGGGATGACGACGGCGCCGGCGCCGGGCGCGACCCGCACGGTCCGGCCCAAGTCCCGCCGGCTGAAGGGCACTTCCACCCACTCCCTGAAATTGCCGTCCGTATTGAAGACGGCCGTGTGCATTTGGGCCAGGCAGGGCCCGGCCGCCACCGTGCCGCCGGTGGTTTGCCGGCAGTCGAGGGACAGGCGGGACGGCTTCTGGATATTGCCGGCCATGGCCCGGGCCTGCTGCAGAAGATTGGCCGTGCCCCGGGCCGCGCCCCGCATCTGGGCCTTGGGCACTATGGCCATGAGGTTCGGCACGGCCAGCATGGCCAGAATGGCGATGATGGCCACGACCACTATGGCTTCGAGAAGCGAGAATCCGCGAAGGGCCGACCTGGTTTTTTCCGCCGTCATAAAGGCCTCGGTTCAGAAGTTGTTGCGCAAAGTCACGTGCTGGTTCAAGCCCATGCAGGTATATTGATCGGCCGTGGCGCCGGTGCCGCTTCCGCCATCCCTTACGCGGCTGGAGCGGGAGGTCAGGGCCAGGCTCACCACCCGCACGAACTGGCCCCCGTCATTGTCCAGGACCGTTTCATCGATGTCCGGGGTCAGGGCCTCGATGACGCCGTCGGTATCCAGAAGCGGACCTTCCGTGCCCAGCTTGGCCAGGAAATAGGCCACCTGCAGGTCTTCGATGTTCCCGGCCACGGCCAGGAGATGGGTGTTGGCCACCCCTTCTATATCGGTGACCTCGGTGGTCAGGGTGCCGTCGTGGTAGTTGGCCAGGGGGCGGTTGTGGTTCGGGCCCCGGTCGATGTAATAGCTGACCAAGACGATATTGCGCAGGTTATAGATCATGGAGCCTTCGGGAAAGCTGAAGCCCCCGGGCAAGGTCGCGCCGGGGTTGAAGCGCGGGCCCACGGCGATGACGTTGCTCGACCCGGAGCCGGACAACCGGGCCTGGACGACGACGGCCCTGGTCCCGGCGGCCACGGCCAGGATATCGCCGTCGGCAATGTTCTCGCCCAGGGTGACCGCTTCCTTGATGCTGAAGGTGGAATCCGTCCCCGGGGTGAAAGTGGCGCCCAGGTGGCCCAGGGCCAGGGGGTTTTCGATCTCGGCGCGGAAGACGGTCAGGGTGTCGGGCGCGCAGATATCCGCGCCGGGCGGAGGCGGGCAGATGGGCGCACTCCCCCCGTTACATTCCCCGTTGGTGCCGTAAATGGCCCGGACCCCGTATTCCTCGGCGTCCCGGTAACGGAACCAGCCCGGTTCCCGCTGGGTGTTCGCGTCAAAAAGGGCGGGGTCGACATAGATGTCCAGCCGGCGGGCCCCGATGAAATTAAGGCCGTTGCCGGCCATGCGAACATCGCGGGCCAGGGCGTGGAGGGCTGTCCTGAGGTTCTGGGCCTGGTTCAGGACATCCTGCTGCCTGGCCTCGTGGCGGGCCCCGATCTGGAACAGGGTGAAAGCCGCGGCGGTGACCACGACCATCAGCACCAGCACCACCAGAAGCTCGACCAGGGAAAAGCCGGGCCGGGACCGGCCGGGGCCGGCCGGTTCACACCTGGGAAAAAACGGGCGGAGGCGCATGGGATCATTCGCTCCTTGGCTTAAGTGGGGTCCTCGCGGTCAAAGGCCCAGGGGGCCGCCTTTTCAGAAACCAATTTTGGTTCATTTTAGCACAAAGCTATTTCAATTACAAACACCCCGAAACATGGACCCCGGCTCAAAGCCGGGGCGAGCGCCGGGGTGACGGAGCAAGGCTTTAGCGCCGCAGGGCGTCGGGGTTGAAAACCACCCTGAGCATGGCGGCCCGGCCTTCAAAAATGGGCGGCAAAGGCGGCAGATTGGATATGCCGATGGCCCGCTGGACTGAAAGGTCGAAGTCGGGGTGGCCGCTGGCGGTCACCAGGCGGGCGATGGCCCTGCCGCCGCCGGGCTCTATCTTGATCTCGAAAATGGCCTTGATGTTGGCGGACATGGTTCCCGCCGGCGGTATCCAGTTGTATTTGACTATATCATGGACCTGCTGGTAATAAGCCGCTTCTTCCGGGTGCACCCTCTGGCCCTCGCTGGCCCCGCCCCCGGCCTCGGAGCTTTCGCCCTGGCCCTGGCCCAGGCGTTCCCTCAGATTCACCAGGCGGCTGTTTATCTCGGCCTCGGTCTGCTCGGCCTCGGTCTTGCGCCGCAGGGCCTCCATCCGCCGTTTTATTTCCGCGTCATTGTTGGGCTTGGGCCTGGGCGGGGGGTCGGCCTTCACCTGGGGCGGGGTGACCGGGGGCGGGGTGACGGGAGTCTTCCGGAGCACGGGCTTTTCCGGGGCCTTGGGCCCCAGGGGGATGACCTCGGGCGGGGCGGAAAGGGCGGAAGGCACGGGCGGGGCCGGCTGGCTCGGGGCCGGGTCGCCGGGGGGGGCCTCCACCACGTCGGGGCCTTTCAGGTCGGGGTCCACGAGCGCGGGCGGGGCGGCCGGGGCCGGGGGGGAAAGGCCGCCCAGGAGCTGGACGGTTATGACCTCGCCCGGGCCGGTTTTGCGGCTTTCCATCAAATGGGGCAGGAAAAAGAGCAAAAAACCGCCCAGGAGCACATGGAGGCCCGCGGACAGGAAAAAGGCCGCGGCCAGGGTGGATTCGCCGTTCCGGCTCTCCTGGTATGTGGCCATTGGCGCCTCCCTGCCCTCTTAGAGCCTTTGAGGCTCTATCGGCTCGGTGACCAGGCCCAGGCTGGTGATGCCGGCCTGCCTCAGTTGGGACATGACCCGGGCCACGGCCCCGTAGGCCGCGTTGTGGTCCGCCTTCAGAAAGACCGTCCGGGCCCCCTTGACCTTCATGACCTGGGCCACCTGGAAGGCCAGGTCGGCCCCGCTGACCTGGTGTTCGTCCAGAAAGACCGTGCCGTCGGCCATGATGGTCAGGACGGTCTGCGTTTCTTCGGTCTGGAGGGCCTGGGCATCGACTTTGGGCAGTTCCACGTCCAGGCCCTGGGTCATCATGGGGGCCGTGACCATGAAGATTATCAGGAGGACCAGCATCACGTCCACCAGGGGCGTGACGTTTATCTCGCTCATCATGCCGGGGCGCCCGCCATGGCCGGAGGGACCGAAGGCCATGGTCAGGCCTCCCCGGAGCGGTCCGGCGGGGGGGCCGGCTGGGCGGCGGAGGCCGGGCCGCGCTTTAGGAGGTCGCGTTCCAGGATGTTGATGAAATCGGCGTTGAAATTGCCCATCTCCGCCTCCAGTTCCCGAACCCAGCTATTGAAATAGTTGAAGAAAATGACGGCCGGAATGGCCGCGGCCAGGCCCACGGCCGTGGCCACCAGAGCCTCGGAGATGCCGGGGGCCACGGTGGCCAGGTTGGCTGTGCCGGCCCGGCCTATCTCATGGAAGGAATCCATGATGCCCCAGACCGTGCCGAAAAGGCCGATGAAGGGGGCGGCGTTGCCGCAGGTGGCCAGGAAGGGCAGATACTTGAAAAGGCGGGTGCTTTCGGCCGCCCCGGAGCGCCGGAGGGCCCGCTGGACGTTCTCCATGGCCGCCCGCTGGTCCAGCCGGGCCTTGTGGACCCGGCCCAGTTCCTGGTAGCCCACCCGGAAGATCTGGGCAATGGGCGAGGCGCCGAAACCGGCGGCCTCGGCGTAGAGGTTGGCCAGGGAGCGGCTCTGCCAGAAGGCGTCCAGAAAGGCGTTGGAGTTGCGGCTGGCCCGGCTGAGCTGCACGGCCTTGGAGAGGATGATGGCCCAGGACAAAAGGGAAAAGGCCAGAAGGGTCAGAAGGACGCCCTTGACCACGGGGCCGGCGCCGGTGACCATCAAAATGATGTTGGAGGTCCCGGACGCCGGAACGGCCGGCAGCCCCGCGGGCG
Source organism: Candidatus Adiutrix sp. (assembly GCA_031283395.1). The sequence goes on along the minus strand of JAITBV010000215.1, from coordinate 829 downwards.
CGGCGGCCGGGTCCGCCAGGGTCTGGGCCGCGGCCTGGGCGAAAATCACAAGGTCGAGAGCAATGGACATGGTTCTTCCCGTAACCCCGGTTGACCAGTTGAGGCCCCCTTGCAGGACCTCAACCGGCGGCCGACAGGCGCTGTTTTTTGTTGTACTGGTCCAGATATTTGGGCAGGCCTGTCCCGGCGGGAATCAGGCGGCCCATGATGACGTTCTCCTTGAGCCCGGCCAGTTGGTCGGTCTTGCCCGAGACAGCAGCCTCGGTGAGCACCTTGGTGGTCTCCTGGAAGCTGGCCGCGGAAATGAAGCTCTCCGTGGACAGCGAGGCCTTGGTTATGCCCTGGAGCACCGGCTCGGCCGTGGCCGGGGTCTGGCCTTCGGCCAGGAGGCGCTGGTTGAGATCCTCGAATTTCAGGCGGTCGGCCGATTCGCCGGCCAGAAGTTCGCTGTCCCCCGGGGACTTGACCCGGATCTTGCGCAGCATCTGGCGCACTATGACCTCAATGTGCTTGTCGTTGATCTTGACCCCCTGGAGGCGGTAGACCTGCTGCACTTCGTCCACCAGGTACTTGGCCAGGTCCTTGACCCCCCGGATGGCCAGGATGTCGTGGGGGTTGGCCGCGCCGTCCATCAGGGGCTCGCCGGCCCGGACGAAATCGCCCTCGTGGACCGTGACGTGCTTACCTTTGGGAATCAGGTATTCCTTGGCTTCGCCGATTTCCGGGGTGATGATGACCTTGCGTTTGCCCTTGGTCTGCTTGCCGAAGGCGACGGCGCCGTCGATCTCGCTGATAACGGCCACTTCCTTGGGCTTGCGGACCTCGAACA
>JAITBV010000153.1 GCA_031283395.1 Candidatus Adiutrix sp. | reverse complement strand
TCGGGGATCAGGGCCGCGCCCAGGGTGCCGCAGCTTATGATGCCGGCCAGGACATACCAGAGCCCGGGGGAAAGCGCGGCCACTTCCGTGCCGGGGCCGATGAGGATGTAGCTGGCCGCGAAGGTCATGATGATGGAGAGGATCGAGGCCACCCAGACCAGGGAGGTGAGGGGGGCTTCAAAATCGAAGTCTTCCAGGTGGCCGAACCTGGCCCGGCTGTAGGCCCCGTTGGCGTAGAAGGCCGCGATGGAGGTGACGACCATCAGGACGCGCATGGCGAAGATCCAGGTCAGCAAGGTGGTCTGGATCAGATGCTGCCCCTGGACTCCGAGACTCTGGCCCACAGCCAGGCAGATGAAGGTGACCAGGGCCACGCCGGTGACGCCGTAAGTCTCAAAGCCGTCGGCGGTGGGGCCGACGCTGTCTCCGGCGTTGTCCCCGGTGCAGTCGGCGATGACGCCGGGATTGCGGGGATCGTCCTCCTTGATCTTAAAGACTATCTTCATCAGGTCCGAACCGATGTCGGCGATTTTGGTGAAGATGCCGCCGGCGATGCGCAGGGCGCTGGCCCCCAGGGATTCACCCACGGCAAAGCCGATGAAACAGGCCCCGGCCAATTCGCGGGGCACGAACAGGAGGATGATGAGCATCATCACCAGTTCCACGGAAATCAGAAGCACCCCGATGCTCATGCCGGCGTTCAGGGGGATGTTCAGAAGATTCAGGGGTTTCTTTTCCAGCGAGGCGTAGGCCATGCGGCTGTTGGCCAGGGTGTTGACCCTCATGCCGAAAAAGGCCACGCTGTAGGAACCCAGGATGCCGATGATGGTCCACAGGAGGATCAAAAGGACCCCGCCCGCGGACATATGCTGAAGAAAGCCGAAGTAGAAGGCTATGGCCGTGCCCACGAAGGCGAAGAGGATCAAAAGCAGCCTGGCCTGCTGAAACATATAGGTCTTGCAGGTCTCGTAAATCATGGCGGCCACGGCCAGCATGGACGGGTGGGCCTTGAGTTTTCTGATGCTCAGGTATTGGTAGAGCCCGAACAGCATGCCCAGGACACAGACCACCAGGCCGGCCACCAGGAGGTTATGCTGGCCGGGGCTTAGATCGGGCACCACCAGGTCGGCCTCGGAGGCCAGGGCCCCGCCGGCGCCGGCGGCCAAGAGGACCAGAACGGCCGGAAGAAAAAAAACCGTTTTCTTCAGAAAACCAGAGGCTGAAAATCTCATTACTCGTCTCCTTGTAGCTTCAAAATGGCGGCGGCGCGGAACCGGAAATATAAAAAGCCGATAACTGCCCGCAGCAGAAGTCATCAGCTTTTAAAGCGGTTTCGGCCTGGCCGTGGGAGAACTTCATTCCCAAATCATATAATTGATTATATCACAGACCCCTTATGTTGACAACAGATAAAAGCCAACCGGGCGCCGCCCGCGCCCGGTTGGCTTTTCAGCCGTTTTTTATTTGCGGCCGCCGGCCGAATCAGCCGTGGCGGAACGGACGGCCAGGCGGTTTTCAGGCCCTATCCGCCGGTCGGCCCTGGCCCATTTGACCTCGCTGCCCTTGAAGGGAAACCCCTCGAACCACAGCCCGCTGTGGATGACCCGGCCGGTGGCCAGATCGGTCATGACGCCCCGGCCATGAAAAGTGTCGTTATGAAACTCGCCTTCGTAAATGAAGGGCGCCTCGCCGCCCTGGTGAAAATCCGTGCTGAGATAGACCCCCCGGCCCTCCAGGCGGCCTTGGCGGAAATCGCCCCGGTAAACGAAGGCGTGGTCGGCGTAAGGCTCCCGGGCCAAAAGCTCCCCGGGCCCCTCGCGGAACCCGTTTTTGAACTCGCCTCGATAGCGCTGCAGCACCAACTGCTCCCCCTGATACCGAAGGGTCATTTCACCATAACCCAGGGCCAGGTTTTCCGGCCCCGCGCCCGGCGGGGCCTTATGCCAGTGGAATTCCAGGGGCTGGTCGAGGGCCGCGCAATAAACGGACGGGCCGCCGGGGCCGCGCCGGAGCCCCTCCGGCCCCCCGGCCACGGCGAAAGCCGCCTTAAAGGTCTTCTGCTCCTCGGCCGAGGCCGTAAACAGGGCCGGGTCAATAAGCTCATCCGCCTTCGGCCACACCGGCGCCTTTTCCGCGGCCACCGCCGGAATCGGGGTCAGGGCCAAAGCCAAGCCGAGCCACCATGAGAAAATTATTTTTTTCATGCTCTCCACCTCGTCAGGCCGAAGCCGGGCGGCAAAATTGGCCGCCCCGGGCCGGCATTTATATAATGCAAATAACACGCCATTTTTTCTATTTTCCATATAAAAATATGGTTATTTAAATATTTTTATAATAATTTATATTTATACTGCCCCGGCCCTGGTCAGTTGGCCGGGGCCAGGCGGTCCGCCCAGACCAGTTCCAGGATCAAATCGCCGCGCCGGGCCTGGGAAGCCTGGTAGAGACCGGCCCCCCGGAGGCGGATCCGGCCCCGGCCGACCTGGTCGGCGGTGATGGTCACAGCCAGGCTGACGGGACGGTCCAGGGCCCCCCGGCCTTCACACTTGGGACATAAGGTGGGGCGATAAAGGCCATTATTGCCCAGTTTGGCCAGGGTGCGTCCCTGCCCCAAACAACGGGGACAGGCTTCCTGGGCCCGGGCCGGCAGAACCAGGCGGCGGCCTTCGCCGGCCGCGGGCCTAAGGACGGTCAGGCGGTAGATGACATCCAGGCCATCTTCCCGGCGTTCTTCCCAGCGATAAAACTGGCCCGCGGGCTTGGGCTCCACCTTCTTTTGGCGGCGAGCCCGATTGCTGGCCGTGGCGGCCTGAAGGAGCTTTTTATAGGCGGTCTGGGCCTTGATGAACTTTTCCACATCAGCCCGACCGGCCCCGACAGCATCGGGATGGCAGGTTTTGGCCACTTGCCGGAAGGCGGCCTTGATTTCCCTGAGGGAAGCGCCTTGGCTGAGATTCAAGTCATTATATAAGCTGGGGCTGGACATGGGCGGCCTCCTCTCTCCTTGAGGTCTTGGTCTGCCCTAGCAAAAGCAAGGTCCGTGCCACAACAAAATTTAATTTATTTTTAGATAGTTATCTCAAGATAGCGATTTCAACGAGCCCCCGCCGCGCATTTCAAATCACACTTGTCAGGCTGTCAGGCCTGGCAATCGCGCAAACCAGGTAACAGCCGGCCAAGGGCCGGGTCGGAAACCTCTTTCAAAATCCGGCCAAAATTAATATAATCGGGTAAATTTTCAGAGGCGCCCCATGAACACCTTTCGCCGCATCCTCAGCCAGCGCGATTTCTGGCCCCTTTTCGGAGCCCAGGCCCTGGGAGCTTTCAATGACAATTTCTTCCGCCAGGCCCTCATCGCCTACCTGGCCTTCAGCGCCACCGGCCTGAGCCAGTCGGAAAAGACCATCCTGGCCAGCCTGGCCACCGGGCTTTTGATGCTGCCCTTCTTCCTCTTTTCCTCCCTGGCCGGGGAACTGGCCGACCATTGCCGCAAATCCACCCTCGTTAAGATCACCAAGGCGGCTGAAGTCGGGGCCATGACCCTGGCCGCCTTTTTTTTCGCGACCGGGCACATTTACGCCCTGTTGATTATCCTGTTTTTCATGGGCCTGCAATCGACCTTTTTCGGCCCCCTCAAATACGGCCTTTTGCCGGAAATATTGGAGGAAAAGGATCTTCTGGGCGGCAACGGCCTGGTGGAGGGGGCCACCTTCATCGCCATAGTCCTGGGCACCCAGGCCGGCTCCTGGCTGGTGACCCGGCCGGCCGGGACCAGCCTTTATATGCCGGTCGGGTTGACCGTGGTGGCCCTGGCCGGCCTGTCTTTCGCCCTCAAGCAGCCCCATTCCCGGCCCGGCCGGCCGGAAGTCGCGGTCCAGGCCCGGACCTGGCGCTCCACCTATGAGATAATCGCTTCGGTCAAGAGCCGGCCGGATATCTGGATGGCCATTTTGGGCATTTCCTGGTTCTGGGGCATGGGCGCGGTGTTCATGACCCAGATCCCCATACTCTGCCGGGAGGTTATTGGCGGCACGCCCGAAGTCAGCACCTTCCTGTTGACCATGTTCGCCCTGGGCGTGGCCATCGGCTCGGTGTCCGCCCAGGGCCTTCTGAAGGGCCGGGTCAGCGCCGCCCTGGTCCCGGCCTCGGCCGCGCTTTTGACCGTTTTTATGGCCGACCTGAGCTGGAACCTCTGGCGCCTGCCGCCAGCCGCGCCCGACACGGTGGACCTGACCACCTTTTTAAGCTCCCGGGACCACCTGCGGCTGGGCTTTTCCTGCCTGGTGGTCAGCGTTCTGGGGGGCCTGTTCGTGGTGCCCTTAAACGCCATGATCCAATATCTCTCCGAGGCCGGGGAACGGGCCCGGGTCGTAGCGGCCAACAACATCATCAACTCCCTCTTCATCTGCGCGGGGAGCCTTTTGGTGATGCTCCTGACCTATCTGGGGGCCAGCCTGCCGGAGGTCTTCGCCTTCGTGGCCGCCAGCGCCCTGGTCGTCACCGCGGCCAGCCTGAGCTTCCTTTCAGCCGAGGCTTTGGGGCAGTTCCTGCGCCTGGGCTTCCGGCTTATCTATCGGCCCCGCCTGGCCGGCCTTGAGCATCTGGCCGGGCCCGGCGGCCCGGCCCTGGTGGTGGCCAACCATGTTTCAAGACTGGACGCGGCCTTCCTGGCCGCCTTTCTGCCCCGCCGCCTGACCTTCGCCTTAGACGGCCGGGCCGATATACCGCGGATCCTGGCCAAGCTGTTGAACCCCCTCCCCTTCGACCCGGGCCAGCCCCAAAGCGTCCGGGCCGTTCTGGAGGCCCTGGCCGCCGGGGGAACAGTGGTCATCTTTCCCGAAGGACGGCCCACGGCCACGGGCGGCCTGATGAAAGTCACCGAGGCCGCCGGACTCATCGCGGCCCAGGCCCAGGCGCCCCTGGTGCCGGTGATCCTGGACGGCCTGCAATACACCCGCTGGGGGCTTTGGCGGAGCCTTATGCGCCACCGCCCGGCCCGGCCCAAAGTCAGCCTGACCGTGCTGCCCCCCCGACCCCTGAAACCAGGCGAAGGCCGGCGGGAGCGGCGGGGGGCGGCCGCCGAGACTCTTCTGACCCTCTTGATCCAAAGCCGCTTCGCGACTGAAGACCTGAACCGCAACCTCTGGACCGCCCTGGGCGACGCGGCCCGCCTTTACGGACCGGACCGGCCCATCCTGGAAGACACCGAGCGCCGGCCCTTAAGCTACCGGAGCCTCCGGCGGCGGGCCAGGGTCCTGGGCCGGCGGCTGGCGGCCCAGACCCTGCCCGGCGAGGCCGTGGGGCTCCTGCTCCCCAATTCCTCCATCGCGGTCACGGCCCTTTTCGGCCTGTGGGCCGGGGGCCGGACCGCCCTGCCGCTTAACCACACCCAGGGACCGGCCGCCCTGACCGAGGCCCTGGCCACGGCCCGGGTCAAAACCATAGTCACCTCCCGGCGCTTTCTGGAAGCGGTGAATCTGACCGAGGCCGCGGCCAGGCTCCCGGCCCGGCTCTGGTTCCTGGAAGACCTGGCCTTGGGGCTCCGGGACAAGCTGGCGGCCCTGACCTGGCGGGGCCGGCCGGCCCCGCCGGACAGCCCGGCCGTCATGGTCTTCACTTCAGGTTCCGAGGGCCGGCCCAAAGGGGTGGCCCTGAGCCACGCCAATATGCTGGCCGACATCCTGGCGGCCCGCTGCCACATTGAAGTGAACGAAGACGACCTCCTTTTCAACGCCATGCCCCTGTTCCACGCCTTCGGCCTGAACATCGGGGCCCTCCTGCCCCTGATGCTGGGCATGAGAAGCTTCAACTACCTAAGTCCCCTCCACGCCAACCTCATCCCGGAACTTATCTACGACCTCAGGGCCACCGTGATCATAACCAGCGACACCTTCGCCGCCTCCTGGGGCCGCCACGCCCATCCCTATGACTTCAAAACCGTCCGCTTCTTCCTGGTGGGGGCGGAAAAGGTGAAGGAGCGCACCCGGGACCTCTACGCCCAAAAATTCGGCCTGCGTATCTACGAGGGCTACGGCGTGACCGAGGGGGCCCCGGTCCTGGCCGTAAGCACCCCCATGCGCTGCCGGGCCGGTTCCGTGGGCACGCTCCTGCCGGGCCTGGAAGCCCGGCTGGAACCGATGGAAGGCCTGGAAAGCGGGGGACGGCTCCTGGCCCGGGGGCCCAACATTATGCTGGGCTACCTCGACCCGGCCCGGCCCGGCGTCTTCACCCCCCCTCCGGACGGCTGGTATGACACGGGCGACATAGTCGACCTTGACCCAGAGGGCTTCATCTGGATCAAGGGCCGGGCCCGGCGCTTCGCCAAAATAGCCGGAGAAATGATCTCCCTGGCCTCGGTGGAGGCCGTGGCCGCCGCCCTGTGGCCGGAGCGGCCCCTGGCCGTGGTGGCCCTGGCCGATGACCGCAAGGGTGAAAAACTGGTCCTGGTGACCGAAGAGGCGGAACCGGACCTGGAAGGCCTGAGGCGGGCCCTGAAAGGGGCGGGCTTTGCGGAGATCGCCTGCCCCCGGGAATCCCACCGCCTGGCCCCCCTGCCCCTGACCCCCTTGGGCAAACCCAACCTCCCGGAAATCCAGCTTCTGGTCCAGGCCGCGGGCGAAAGCCGGCCGGCCACCTGAGGCGGCGGCCCGCCCATGCTCAGGACCATCCTCACCTCTCTCTTAATGCTGCTCGGCTGGCAG
>JAITBV010000126.1 GCA_031283395.1 Candidatus Adiutrix sp. | reverse complement strand
GCTTGAAGCCTATGAAAAAGCTCTGAAAGTCAATCAGGATGACGAGTTCATTCATTTTAACGCCGCCCGGGTCCATTTGGATATGAGCAATCCCGCCCTGGCCCAGAAGCACCTTCGCCTGGCCTTGAAAATCAACCCTGATTTCCACGAGGCCATTGACCTTTTGCGGGCCACGGAACTGGGCCTGAAGATAAAAATTTAACCTCGTGTTCTTTTGGTATGAAATGATGAACGGCTTTAAGCGGAGAGAAGATTATGTCTGAACGGAAACCTCTGTTGCCGGATGTTCTGGTCGTTGGCACAACTATTCGGCTCGTGGCCCTGGAGACGACCAGGGCCAAGTGGAGTACCATGCTCATCGGAGCCCGGCCGGGCCGCTACCTGGTGGTGGAAATGCCCCATGTGAACGGTGTGCACATGAAACTGGACGACGGCACCCACTGGTCGGCCAATTTCATCAGCCGGGGAGCGGTCTATAGTTTCAATACCGAAGTCCTGGGCGCCACTTTCCGCCCGGCGCCCATCTTGACCCTTTCGTATCCTGAAGATGTGGAAGTGGCTATGCTGCGCATGGTCAAGCGCTACCCGGTCAATATTCCCGTGGTGTCCAAGGTGGTTCATTGGCCCAAGCCTTCCGCGGAGCATCCGGAGGATGGCGAGCCGCACGAGCCGCCACTCCATCATGCGCCGCCCCCCCTTAAGCCAGAGGCCTCTGTTAAAGCTCTGGTGGTGGACATCTCCGAAGGTGGGTTTTTGATGGCCTGCCCCCAGGCCTTGGCGGCAGATGCGATCATGGAAAATAATTTCTATCTGCCCCGGGAAGAGCCGGTGAGCGGCGTTCAGGCTGTGGTGCGGACCTGCCGGGGCAAACCCGGCGGCTATTTCATCGGTCTGGCCTATATTCCGTCCAACAGCCCGCCGGAGCCCCTGGCTCGCTTGAACGAGCTGATAACCAGTATTGAAAACATGCCTTTAAGGTTGTAGAATGGTTTTCAACCTAAACGTCCTTTGAAAGGACCCGCCCATGAGCGTCAGTCGTCTGTTTTTGTTGTTTTTGGTGCTGAGCCTGTTTGTCCCGGCCCCCGGGCAGGCCCAGGAGGGGCAGGCCGCTCCTTCCCGTCATCCGTCCTACAATTTGATCGGCCGGGATGCCCCCTCGCCCAGTTCGCCCCTTAACCCCAACTTCGTGGCTTCTGAAGAGTCCCATTTGCGGGAGGGCGGCTTCTGGCGGAGCGCCTACATCAATGAAAACCTGGTGGGGCTGTCTGTGGCCGACATTGACCGGGACGGTCAGAATGAGGTCGTTTACGCCAGTGAAAAAAATGTCTGGGTCACCCGTTATAGCGGCAATACCCTGACCCAGTTGGCCAAGTATTCCGTCCCGGCCACCCAACGCATCGCTTCGGTTGACGTTTTTGATGTGGACGGGGACGGCCGCCTGGAGGTCATTTGCTCCGCCCAGGATGAAAACAACGCTCCGATCAGTTTCATTCTGAAATTCGACGGCTCGACCCTGACGCCCCTGGTTCAGAGGCTGCCCTGGTATCTGCGGGTCGTCGGCCAGGGCGGCAGCCGTTTTCTGGCCGGGCAGAAAGCGGCGTCCGGCGGCGCCCAGGTTTTTGCCGGCGGTGTCCAGCGGGTATCTTTAAAAGGTTCGAGCATTGTCGGCCAGGGCGCGGTGGGATTGCCGGAACACGTCAACTTATTCAACTTTGTCCAGGGCCGCCTGGGATCCGGGGGGGCGATGACCGCCGCCATCAGGTTTCCCAGCGAACATATTTTTCTCTATGAAAACAAAACCAGGGCTTGGGAAAGCCGTGAAGAATACGGCGGCACCATGACTTACCTGGCTCCCCAGAACAACAGGGAAGCCGGCGACCGCCGGAGGGAATATCTGCCGGCCAGGCTTCTGATCACTGACATCGACGGTGACGGCCAAAATGAACTGATCGTGGCCAAAAACGACCGGGGCGGGGTGCCTTTCATGAGCAATCAGAGGGCCTTCACCAGCGGCGTCATTCAGGCCTTCAAGTATCAGAATCTTTCCCTGACCCCTTTCTTCCGGACCAGGACCCTGCCCGGCGCGGTCGTGGACCTCCAACTGGCCGATTTCAAAAACAACGGGACTCTGAGCCTGGTGGCGGCCGTACTCACCCAGCCCAAGAGCGGGATGATGTCTGACGGCCTGTCCCTGCTTGTGGCCTATGACATCTCCGGTCCGGCCGTAGGCGCGGCCCCGAAATCGGGCGGCCAATGAGGTAAACTTATGTCCCTTGGTTCCCTCGGTTCCGCCTTATACCCGCCCCTGACCGCCTTTAACGCCTTCGGTGTGGGGTTGCAGAGCACGGCTCATAATTTGGCCAACGTGCTCACCAGCGGCTTCAAGGCCGGGCGGGTGACTTATGCCGATTTGCCTAATATGTCCGGCACTTCGGCGCGCGGGCCTGAAAAACTGGCTGTCTCCGGGCCGTTGGTCCCCTATGGTCCCGGCCTGCCCTTGCCGCCCCCG
>JAITBV010000098.1 GCA_031283395.1 Candidatus Adiutrix sp. | reverse complement strand
CGTACCCCGCCGATCTCCATGGTTTTGTCCATGGACTTGCACATGTCGTATATGGTTAGTAAGCCCACGCTGACGCCGGTCAGGGCTTCCATTTCAACGCCGGTCCTGCCGCTCACCTTCACCGTGCAGGTCAGGTGTATCAGCCGGCCGGGCCGGTCTATTTCGAATTCGACGGCGCAGTTGTCGATGTTCAGCGGATGGCACAGGGGGATCAGCCCGGCCGTCCGCTTCACCGCCATGATGGCCGCCACCCGGGCGACACCGAGGACGTCTCCCTTGGCGGCCGTTCCCTTTTCCACCGCCTCCAGCACCTCGGCGCTCACCGCGATGGAGCCGCGGGCCACGGCCGAGCGCCGGGTGACGTCTTTTTCCCCCACGTCCACCATCACGGCGTTTCCTTCGGCGTCGAAGTGGGTGAACCCGTTCATACCGCCTCTCCCCCGCCTTGATCCAGCCGCACCAGGCGCACCGCGTCCCCCGCCTTTAACGGGCCCGTGCCGGCCGGTATATCCACCAGGCAATTGCAGCCCCGGAGGCTGCCCAGCACTCCGGAAGAGTGCGGCCCGTCAGCCAGACGCACCCGGCCGCGTCTTTCCGTCCCGCGAATGAAGCGCCGGCCGGGACTGGGCATTGGAAAGCCGTTTTCCAGAACGCCGTTTTCATATTGGAGCTCCAGCGCCCCGTTCCGGGCCAGGAGCGCCAAGGCCGGACGGGCCAGAAGTTCCATGGTGGCCAGGGCGGCAAAGGGGTTCCCGGAAAGGCTGAGGATCGGCAGCCGGCCGTAAAGCGAAAACATGGCCGGAGTCCCGGGCTTGAGGTTCAGGCCGTGGAAGAGAATTTCGGCGCCGAGGTTTCCCAGGGCCTCCGGCACCAGGTCCCTGGAGCCCACCGACACCCCGCCCGTGGTTATGACCAGATCAATTTCCCCCGCCGCATCCGAGATCCTTTCGGCAATGGCTTTTTCGTCGTCTTCGCAGGGCTCGGCCAGAACAGCCTCCGCGCCTAATTCCTCCAGGCGGGCGGAAAGCAGCGCGTGGTTGCTGCTGTATATCTTTCCCGGCGGCGGCTCGCCGAGTTCCGGCAGCCACAACTCGTCCCCGGTCACCAAAAGCAGCACCCGCGGCCTTCGGTAGACCCGCATCGAAGAGATCCCCGCCCCGGCCAACAGGCCCGCGTGAACATAATTGAGGCGCTCTCCGGCGCTGACCAGAAGCCCTCCGCGGGCGATGTCCTCCCCCTGGCGGCAGATATTCTCACCCGGGGAAAGCGCTTTGAAGAGGCGCACCCGCCTCCGGCCTTCGTCCGTCTCCTCCTGCCGGATGACGCAATCCGCCCCTTCCGGGATGGGCGCGCCGGTCATCAGCCGGGCGGCGGTCCCGGGAGTCACGCTTTTTTGCGGCCATTGCCCGGCATATATTTCCTCAATGACCGTCAGTTCGACCGGTGAATCATTTGAGGCCCCCGCGCCGTCCAGGGCCCGAAAGGCGTATCCGTCCAACGGCGAACGGGGAAAGGGCGGGATGTCGAAGGCGGCCCTTACGTCTTCCGCGCAGATGCGTCCGTAAAGCCGGCCGATGTCCAGCACCTCAGTTTCCCCGCCGGGAACGACCCGGGAGCGGATGATATCCGCCGCCTGTTCCAGTTCGATGCCCACGGTCAGTTCCCCCGGCCGAAGGAACAGGCGGGAAAGCGGCATTCTTCGCATTCCAGGCAAAGACCGCCGTGACCCAGGGCCGAAAAATCATTGGCCGTCATGACCAACCCGGCGGCCACGCGCGGCAGGACCAGGTCGAAAATGGTGCGCCTGGCATACATCACGCAGCCGGGCAGGCCCATTACGGGCGTACCGTCCTCAAAATAGGCCAGCATGAACATGGCCCCCGGCAGGACCGGCGTGCCGTGGCAAACAGGCCTGGCGCCGCTATTGGCTATGGCTCCGGGCGTCCGGTCGTCCGGATCGACGCTCATTCCGCCGGTACACAGGATAAGATCCGCGCCCGCCTCCCGGCACCTTAGGATGGCCCGCGAGATATTTTCCTTGCGGTCATCGACCATTTCATGCCCGAGGACGGTGATCCCGAAATGGGCGAGCTTTTCCGCAACCACCGGCGTAAAGGTGTCCCGGATCAGGCCTTCCGTGATCTCGCGGCCCGTGGTGACTATGCCCGCCTTAAGGGGCCGGTAGGGCCTAAGCTCCAAAAGCGGCGTTTCGCCCGCCAGCGCCCTGACCCGGTCCATCTTCTCTTGGGCGATGACCAGCGGGATCACCCGGACCCCGGCCAGTTTCTCCCCTCTGACGACAGGGGTATTGGTGTGCCGGGAGGCGATGCAAATCTCCCCGAGGGAATTGATGGCCATGAGCTTTTCCGCATCCACGCGAAAAAGACCGTCCGTGAGCGCGGTCAGTTCTATTTTTCCCTCTTTTACGGCGGTCGGCGCCATGGCCGTATTCTGGCACACGGCGCGCAAGATTTCCGCCGCGTCATCCTCGTGGAGCATTCCCGCCCGCTTTTCCCAGACATAGAGCTGGAACTTCCCCAGTTTGTGCAGCTCTTCAATGTCCTCCTCCCGCACGACATGCCCCTTGCGGAAGGCGACGCCTTTTTCCTTATCCTTGACGATCCGGGTCAGGTCGTGGCAGAGCACATGACCCATAGCGTCCCTGGTGGCGATTTTCTTCATGGTTTCCCGCCGCTATGGCTGATATTCCGTCCGTGATCAAACTCAAAAAAATGCCGTGTCCAAAACCTTTTGCGGGAATTAGGACACGGCGCGGCCATGATCCGAAGAAACAGCCTCCGGCGGTCATCCGGGGCTGTTTTTCATTCCTTTTCAAAAGGGAGGGTCAGGGAGTTTCCCCCATAACCCCGTGAACCGGGGGCGAATCGCCCTCCGGCCCAGGCGCAATGCCATAGACGCTTGTCCTTAGGCATTTTTGCTCGGAATGATATTCAGTTGTCTCAATAATTATACACCGCCCCGGCCAGGGCTGTCAATGTTGGCAAAGCGGCTTTGTGAGCCGGCCTTTCCCGGATCGGGGCGGAGGAAATTGACCCTTACCCGCAAATTCTGTATACTGCGTAGGGTCTTAAGGCCCCGCGAAAGAGAAACCCCCATGATCCTGACCATCAACCCCCAAAACCCCCAGGGCCGCCTCATCCAGCGGGCGGTGGATATCCTGGCCAAGGGCGGCCTGGTCAGCTATCCCACCGGCACCCAATACGGCCTGGGCTGCGACCTGACCCAGAAGAAGGCCGTGGAAAAGGTCTACCGCCTCAAAAAGCGCGACCCCAAGAGCCCCTTCAGCTTCGTCTGCTCCGGCCTGACCGACATCGCCCAATACGCCAAGGTCTCCAATTTCGCCTATCGCACCATGAAGCGCCTGCTCCCCGGACCCTACACCTTCATCCTCGACGCCACCCGGCTGGTGCCCCAGCTCATGCTGACCAGACGCCAGGAATGCGGCATCCGGGTGCCGGACCACGCCATAGCTCAGGCCCTGGTGACGGCCCTGGGCCGGCCCGTCATCAACACTTCGGCGGCCCTGGACGACCAGCCGCCCCCGACCGACCCCCGCGACTTCGAGGACCTTTTCAAAAACCAGGTGGATGCCATCATCGACGGCGGCCCCGTTCCCGGCCGCCCCTCCACCATCATCTCCCTGATCGGCGACGATCCGGCCGTCCTGCGCGAAGGCGCCGGGCCCTGGCCGGTCTGAGGCCGAAACGACATTCAATCAGGATCAACGGACCATGCTGGACCTCAAATATGTGCGCGACCATCTCGAAGATGTGGACCTTATGCTGGCCAACCGGAACATGGCCGAAGCGGACCGGTGCGATCTTCTGGGCAAGTTCCGGGACCTGGACCAAAAACGCCGGGCTCTGCTGGGCGAGGTCGAAGCCTTAAAAGCCCGCCGCAACCAGGTCAATGAAGAGATAACGGCCCTGAAGAAAAACGGCCGGCCGGCGGAAGAACTCATCGACCGGATGAAGACCGTCTCAGCCCGCATCAAGGAACTGGACCCGGCGGCAAACCTGGTCGAGGAAGAGGAACGGGCCTTATTGCTGACCATTCCCAACCTGCCGGACGAAAGCGTGCCGGTGGGGCCAGACGATTCCGCCAACCTGGAGGTGCGGCGCTGGCTGGACCCGCCCCAATTCCCCTTCCCGCCCCGAAACCACTGGGAACTAGGGGAAAACCTTATGGATTTCACCCGGGCCGGCAAGATATCCGGCAGCCGCTTCGCCGTCCTGGCCGGGGGCGCGGCCCGCCTGACCCGGGCCCTGATGAACTTCATGCTGGAAATGCACGTGGGCCGCCACGGCTACCGGGAAATATGGCCGCCCTGCCTGATCAATTCCGATTCCATGCGCGGCACGGGCCAACTGCCGAAATTCGCCGGCGACTCCTTCAAGATCGAAAACTCCGACTATTGGCTGGCCCCCACCGCCGAAGTGCCCGTGACCAACCTTCACCGCGACGAGATACTGGAAGCCGGCCAACTGCCCATAAGCTACACCGCCTACACCCCCTGCTTCCGGGCCGAGGCCGGCGCGGCCGGACGCGACACCCGGGGCCTTATCCGCGTCCACCAGTTCGACAAGGTGGAACTGGTCAAGTTCACCCGGCCGGAAGACTCTATGGACGCCCTGGAACAGTTGACCAGCCACGCCGAAGAAGTGCT
>JAITBV010000050.1 GCA_031283395.1 Candidatus Adiutrix sp. | reverse complement strand
GAGACCAAGGCCGCCCCGGAACAGTTGGGCGACGATCTTTTGAATCCGGCCGGCTATCTCAGCTACTGGTCGTCCAGCCAGGTCAAACGCGGCTATTCGGGAGTGGTCACCTATGCCCGACCCGGGCCGGAGGAAGTCCGGGAGGAACTGCCGGACCCGGCCTTTCAGGGCGAAGGCCGGGTGCTGCGCCTGACCCTGCCCGCCTTCCACTTCCTGAACATCTACTTCCCCAACGGTCAGCGGAACGAGGGCCGACTTAACTATAAAATGGGCTTTTACGAGGCTTTCCTGGCCTACGCCGAGGACCTAAGGCGCGACCGTCCGGTGATGGTCTGCGGAGACTTCAACACCGCCCATAAACCAGTGGACCTGGCCAGACCCCGGGAAAACGAAACCACTTCCGGCTTTCTGCCCATGGAACGGGCCTGGCTGGATAAGTTCACGGCCGCCGGCTATGTGGACACTTTTCGCCTGATCAACGGCGAAGTGAGCGGGGCCTATTCGTGGTGGGCCATGCGCAGCCGGGCCCGGGACCGCAACATCGGCTGGCGCATAGACTATTTCTTCGTTTCTTCGGAACTGGCCGGCGCGGTCAAAAAGGCCTGGCTGGAACCGGAAGTGACCGGCTCCGACCACTGCCCCCTCGGCCTGGAACTTGAAGTTTGAGGAAGGGCTTACCTAATTATGACGCGCTGCCGGCCTCCCGCCGCTCCAGCCGGCGGTAATGGAAATACAAAAGGACGCAGGCCAGCACCATCAGTAGATTGACCGCGTAGAAAACGGCCACATAGTTGAGGTTGCCCCGTATGAGCTTGGCCAAAAGGCCGAAGACATAGCCGGCCAGCACGATGAGAAGGAAGGCTAGGCTCTGGCCGAAGGTGGATCTGTTCCTGAGAGTCTTAAGGATATTGACCGGCCAGGCCAGGCCGAAGGCCACCAGCATGGCGCTTTCCAAAACATCCGCCATCCCCGTGAACATGACCAAATTACCGGGCGGCCAGAGCCGCCCGGTGTTCCTCGGCCGAAGCCTCGGAAAAACAAACTAGGCGGACCTCGGACAGTTCCGGGCGCCCGGCCAGAAAATCCAGGACGGTCTGAACGGCCAGGGCCGCGGCGGCGTCCTTGGGATAGCCGTAGACCCCGGTGGATATGGCCGGAAAGGCCACGGAACGGGCTCCCACCCGCACCGCCTCTTCCAGGCAGCGGCGGTAGGCCGAAGCCAGGAGCCCGGCCTCCCCCTGGCCACCGCCCTGCCAGACGGGACCGACCGTGTGGATGACCCAGCGGGCCGGCAAATCATAGCCGCCGGTCACCTTGGCCTCGCCGGTGGGGCAACCGTTCAAGGTCCGGCATTCAGCCAGGAGTCCCGGCCCCGCAGCCCGGTGGATGGCTCCGTCCACCCCGCCGCCGCCCAGGAGGGCGTTATTGGCGGCGTTGCCTATGGCGTCCACTTCCGCTTTGGTCAGATCCCCCACCGTTATTTTCAGGCGTTCGTCCATAGGCCCCGGCCTCCCCGCAAAATAAAAATAAGGAAAAATCGGGATTAGCATAACACATTCTCTTGCCGTACGGAAAAAAATTGGTTATAATATATTATTGGGGGAATAAACGGGTCCGACCAGGCCTGTTCCCCGTCCCGAACCAGCCAGCCATAAGGAGAGCCCCAAAATGGCCAACAAAATACTTGTCGTCGATGATGAGGCCCACATCAGGATGCTTTACACCGAGGAACTGGCCGAGGAAGGTTATGAGATCATCACCGCCGAAGGCGGCCTGAACCTTCTGGAACGCATTGAAGCGGAAAAGCCCAACCTGGTGGTGCTGGACATCAAGATGGTCGATTACAACGGGCTGGACCTCCTTCAGGATATCCGCAACAAGTTCTACGATCTGCCGGTGATACTCTGTTCGGCCTATGACACTTTCAAGGACGACATGAAATCCATAGCCGCGGATCAGTATGTCATCAAGAGTTTCGACCTCTCCGAGCTGAAGTCCAAAATTGCCGACCTTTTGAAGCAGTAATGGAACCGCCGGCGGCCGACAGCGGTGGACCGGGCTTCAGAAGGGGGAGAAGGGGGAGGCGGCGTCCGGGCCGCGGCCGAGGAACGGGAATTTAAGAGCCTGGCCCCCCAGGCCGCCATGTCCCGAAACGCCCGGCGCCTGACAGGGGAAGAACCCTGCCCCTTCCGCACCGCCTTCCAGCGCGACCGCGACCGCATCATCCATTCCAAGGCCTTCCGCCGCCTGGCCTACAAGACCCAGGTCTTCACCAACCCGTCCGGAGACCATTACCGCACCCGCCTGACCCATACCCTGGAAGTCAGCCAAATCGCCCGCACCCTGGCCAACGCCCTGAACCTCAACGAGGATTTGACCGAGGCCATCGCCCTGGGCCATGACCTGGGCCACACCCCCTTCGGCCATTCCGGAGAGCGGGTGCTCAACCGCCTCCACCCCGGCGGCTTCACCCACCAGGCCCAGAGCCTGCGCGTCGTCGATCATCTGGGCAAGGAATCCCACGGACTGAACCTGACCCTGGAGGTCCGTGACGGGATACTGAAGCACTCCAAGGGCCAGGGGCCGATTTTCGCCCGAAACGACGAAGATCCAGCCACCCTGGAAGGCCAGTTGGTGCGCGTCTCCGACATCATCGCCTATCTGGCCCACGATCTTGACGATGCCTTGCGCGCCGGCCTTATCAAACCCGATGACCTGCCGCCGGAACTTCTGGCCGCCTTCGGGCCCCGCAGTTCCACCCGCATCGGGGCCATGGTCGATGACCTCCTGATCGCCAGCCGGATCGACCCCGACCGCATCCGCCTGGCCTTTTCCCCGGCCATGGAAAATAATCTCCTGGAATTGAGGGAATTCCTCTACCGCCGCGTCTATAAACACCGGAACCTGTCCGACAGCCTGTCCCGGTCGGACCTCATCATTGAAGATCTTTACCGAACCTTCGCCGCGGACCGAAACCTTCTTTTGGAATACTACCCCATAGCCGCCCGCCTGGAAGGTCCGCAGGCCGTCTGCGATTTCGTGGCCGGCATGACCGACCGTTACGCCCAAGCCCTCCACCAGCGGCTCTTCCCCAAGGCCGGAGAGATTTCGGCGGCCGGGGTCGATATCCAGCCCTTTTGAGGGGCCGACCCGGCCCGCCCCGGCGCCGGCTTCAATTTGACTTGAATATAACCATGTGGTATTTTTAATCTTAATCTAATATAGCCCTTAGGTTCATTCACCCCCGGCCCCGCCGGTCAAGGCAAGAGGAAATGGCTTATTCGCGCCCCTTAGACGACATCCGGGTGGGAGGAGAAATCGATGCGGTCTGCACCCGCTGCCGCCGCATCACCAACCACCGCATCGTGGCCATGGTGGACGGCCGGATCAAACGGGTCATCTGTCTGACCTGCGACAGCCAGCACAACTATCATCAGCCTCCGGGGCAGAAAGGCCCGGGGCCGGCTCAGGTAAGGCGGGTGGGCCGGGAGATGAAAAAGACCTCAGCCCCCCAGGGCGGTCCCAGGGTTTTCGCCTTGTGGGTGAAAGGCCGGGAAGAACTGACCGCCTCAGGCGGCCAGGCCCGGCCCTACCGGCTCCAGGAAGGCTACCAGGCCGGCGAAGCCATTGATCACCCCAAGTTCGGCCTGGGCTTCATCCAAAAAATCATCCCCCCCGGCAAAATGGAAGTCATGTTTGAAAACGACATCAAAACACTGGCCATGAACGCGAGCGGGGGCGGGGAGGGCTGATAATGGTCCATTTCCTGTATAGAATACTCTACCCCTTGGGTTTTTTCCTGACCTGGCCTTTCTGGATCCTGCGCGACCTTATCCAGCACAAGCCCTACCATTTCAAGGACAAGTTTCTGGGCCCTGGCCGTATGCTGCCCAAAAGGCAAGGCCGGCCCCGGGTCTGGCTGTGGGCCCTGAGCCTGGGGGAAGTTCTGGCGGCCAGAAAACTGGTGCCTGCTCTGGAGGAGGCCGGGGCGGAAGTCGTCATCAGTTCCACCACCGCCATAGGCCGCGAAGCGGCCGCCCGCACCTGGCCGAGCCGGCTGGTATTGTCCTCGCCCTTTGACTTCAGCCTGTCCACCCGCCGATTCGTGGACGCCGTGGATCCCGACCTGATGGTACTGGTGGAGACCGATATCTGGCCGGGCATCCTGTTTCTGCTCAAACGACTCGGGGTGCCGGCGGTCCTGCTTTCGGTCCGCATGAGCCCCAGGTCCGTCAAGGGCTACGGCTATATCCGATCCTTCTGGGGTCGGGTGCTGCGCATCTTTGCGCTCATCACCACCCAAAGCGAGGACAGCCGCCTCTGCCTTCTGGACCTGGGGGCCGACCCGGCGCGGACCCTGGTCATAGGCGATTTGAAGTTCGACCGCGAAGTTAAGGAAAGCACCCCGGAGATCCGGACCGCCCTTTTGATGGAAACCGGCTGGCCCGAAGGCCGCTGGATCGTGGCCGGCAGCACCCACGCCGGCGAAGACGAGACTATCCTGGGCGCCTTCACCAGGCTCAAGGAAAAAGCCAAATACTGGAACCTGAAGCTCCTTTTGGCCCCCCGCAACCGAAGCGACTTTATGGCGGTCTGGGATCTCATAAAGCGCCTGGAACTTCCGGCCGGGCACCGCGGGGAACCGGACCGGGAAGACCGGAACAAGGATGTCTTTCTCCTCGACACCCTGGGGGAATTGGACCGCTTCTACGACCTGGCCGAAATAGCCCTGGTGGGAAAAAGCTGGGCCGGACTCCATAAGGGCGGGGGACACAATCCCCTGGAACCGGCCGCCAAGGGCAAACCGGTCATCTTCGGCCCCCTGACCCACAATTACCGCTGGATGACCAAGGCCCTCCTGGAAGCCGGCGGCGCCATTATGGCCCCGGACCGGGAAGCCCTGACAGCCGCCCTGGAAGACCTTCTGGACAACCCGGACCAGGCCCGGGACATGGGCCGCCGGGCGGCGGATTTCGTCCGGAGGCACCAGGGCGGGGTCAAAAAAACCATGGACCTCCTCCGTCCTTTTCTGGAACGAGCCCGGAGCCGGTGACCGATTTGGAATTCCCCGGTGCCGGCTGGCCCGGCCGGCTGGCCGTCGGGCTGACCCGATCCTGGTGGGCCGACGCCCCTCTCCCTCCCCTTAAACCCCTGGGCGCGGCCTACGGCTGGGGAGCCCGGATGAGACGAAGACTTCACGCCGCCTTCGGCCGGACCGAACGGGCGGCCCGGCCGGTCATCAGCCTCGGCAATCTCACGGTCGGAGGCTCGGGTAAAACTCCCCTGGCCTTGACCCTGGCCGGTCTTCTCCTTGACCGGGGCCATCGGCCGGCCGTTATAAGCCGGGGTTACGGCCGCCGGGCCAACCGCCCCGGTCCCCTGGTGGTCTCCCGGGGGGCGGGGCCGCTGGTCGGGCCGGTGGAAAGCGGCGACGAGCCCTGGCTCATGGCTGCGACCCTCCCCGCCCTCCGGGTGGTGGTAGACAAGAACCGTCTTCAGGCGGCCAAATTCGCCGTGACCGAACTGGACGCCGACTTTTTGATCCTGGACGATGGCTTTCAGTACCTGCCCCTGGCCGCCGACTGCCGGATACTCCTGGCCCCGGGCCGCCGGCCCTTCGGCAACGGAGCGGTCCTGCCGGCCGGACCCTTAAGGGA
>JAITBV010000160.1 GCA_031283395.1 Candidatus Adiutrix sp. | reverse complement strand
TCCAGTATCTGGCGTCCCAAGCTGAAACCGCCGCCCTGGGCCTGGACCAAGTCCGGAGGCGCCGAGTCGGCCGGAGCCAGATCCGGGGGGCTGTCCGGGGAAGAAGCCGCCGTTCCGGCGCCGGCCTGGGCCACCAAAGTCCAATACAACAGGGAGAGCTGATCCTGCCTCTCTTCCAGTTCCCGGATGCGCGTCTCCCGCCGGCCCAGTTCCAGGGTCAGGCTGTCCACCTGGCGGGTCTGGTTTTCCAGACGGGAGCGTATTTCCCCCAGGCGGTCGCCGGCCTTGGCTCCCAGGTAGTTCATGGCCGCCCAGGCGGCCTCCAGGCGGCCGTCGTTCTCGGCCAGGTCGCGGTCGGCCCGGGCCAATTCGTCCTTCAGGGCCGAGACTTCCCCGGTCCGGTCGATCAAAAGCGCTTCCCGCTCGGCCAGGGAACCTTCCAGAAGTTCCCGCTCCCGCCTGGCCTGGGCCAGTTCCGCCACCCCGGCCACGAAGGACCGGGCCAGGAAAGTCACCAGGGGTTGAAACTCGGCCAGCTTGGCCTTGAGGGCCGCGGAAACTCGGTCGATCGAATCCCGGCCCCCGTCCGGGAGCCGCAGCCCTCTATTCTCCTCACGCAGATAGCGGGCCAATTCCAGGTTGGCGTCTCCGGGCGGCAGGCTCTGTTCCGCCGATTGAAAAAAATAGTCCAGGAGAGGCTCCAACTCGGCCAGTCGGCGAAAGCTTTCCGCCATCTCCCGGGCCTGGCGTTCCAAATCGCCTCTCAGGGCCGACTCCGTCTGGCCGGCTTCAGCCAGACGCCGATCATAACGCCGCTTCATCAGGCCGATGACCTGGCCCAGTTTTTCAGAACGACGGCTCAACCGGACCACGGGATCGCCCGGCTCCTGGTCCGAACCGGGCGGAAGAACCAGGGCTCCGCCCGAAGGGGGCAGTTGCCCCCGAAGCCGGGCCAACTGGCTGTCCCGCTGCCCCAAAGCCTGGACCCATTGCCCGCGCTCGGCCTGGAGGGTCCGCGCCCAGCGCTCCCCTTCGGCCCGCACGGCGGCCGCCAGGGTCTCTTCCCAACGCGCCCGTTCCGCCCCGATTACTTCGGCCTGGCCCTTCTCCCTATACTGTTCCCAGTGCTCCCGCTCGGACTGGGCCGCCACCATGGCCCGGTCCAGGTTTTCTTCCTTTTGGGCCAGGGCCTGGGCCCATTGCTCTTTCTCGGCCTGGACGGACTCGGTCACTTCCAATTCCCGGGCCGCGCCGGCCAGGCGCAAATTGGCCTCCCGCACCTCCGACTCCAGCCTCATCCTGGTCAGGGTCAGCTCATGGTCCTCCCTGGTCCGCCGAAATCTGGCCTCACCGCGCCACAGGGCCTCCCCCAGGACCGAAATGAAGGGGAGCAGACTGCCGGAGACGCCGGTCTCCAATTCGGCCAGCCGGCCGGCCAGGCCTTCCTTTTCCAGTTCCAGACCGCCCAAGCGGTCTTCCAGGACCTTTTTTTGGGAATCCGCGTCCCTGGCGCCCTGCTTGGCCTCTTCCAGGCGGGTCAGGATGGCCGCCCGCTCCTTTTCCAGGTCGGCCAACTTAAGGCGGGCCGAGCCCAATTCGGCCCGCAGTTCCTGCCGGGCGGCCGCCAGACGCAGAAGGTTGCGCTTCTGCCTGGTCAGGGCGCGGTCCAGGGAATCTCTTTCGGCCTCGGCCCGGACCAGACGCCGGTTTCTTTTGGCCAAACTCGCCTTTAGCGAGCGATGGGCCTGGACCAGCAGGTCCAGCCGGCGCCTCAGGACGGACGCGGTTTCAGCCAAAGCCTGGCGGGCGCGGCTGACTTCGGCCAATTCCTCCTTATAACGGTTCAATTCCGCGGTCAGGGCCTCAATTCCGGCCTCGGCCTCGGCCGCCCGGGCCGCCTTCTGGCGCAACAGGGTCCTGACCTCCCGCCGGTCGGCCTCGATCTGGTCCTTTTCCCGCCTAAGCTCCTCGAGGCGGGCGGCCGTATCCTCCTGTTCGGCCAAAACGGCCCGCAAATCGTCGCCCTGGTTTTTTTGCAGAGCCTCGCGCAGACCCTGGAAGCGCTCGCGGACCTGGACCAGGGCCTGGGACAGGGCCTCCCGCCGCCGGGCCAATTCTCCGCGCTGGGCCCTAAGATGCTGGTTTTCCTCGGCCAGGCGCAATCGTTCCTGGTCGGCCGCCTTAAGGAGCTCGGTCTTGCGGTTGAAAATCCTCACCAGGCGGGCCTTGGCCAACCCCAGTTCCCTCAAGGCCCTGGTGGCTTCGGCCGCCCTCTCGCCCAGGCGCTCCCGCTCCCAACGGGAAGAGGACAGGGCCCGGGCCAGACTGTCCTGGCCCTCCCGCGGGGCGGCGGCCGGCCCGGACGCCGCCCGGGCCAGGCTTCTCAGCCGGCGCCGGGCGGTTTTTATGATCTCCGACCGGTCGCGGGGATGCCGGAGCCGCTCCAGGAGTTCGTCGCTCTCGGATTTCAGCTTCTGGCTGGAGGACAGACGCCCTCCGGCCAGGGACAAACGATGCCGCAAGTCCTCCAGAAGGGCCTGGGTCCGGCCCAGGACCCTGGCCGCGGACAGAAAGTTCCTTTCCAGGTAGAGCGGACGCCCCAGGCGTTCGGGCAGAAAAAAATAAAGCCGGGCCATTTCCCGGCGCCTGTCCACCACCGACCGCCACAGGGCGGCCACTCCCCGGCCCAGGCTCTCCAGGCGGCCGCCGGTCTCACGGCCCCTGGCCCCGGCCAGATTCTTTTCCGCCTCGGCCAGAGTCCGGGCCGCAAGTTCCAAGGTCTCGGCCGCGCCCGGAGCGGCCGAGACCAAGTCCCGCTCGGACCGGACCAGTTCCGTCAGGCGCCCGGCCAATTGCCGCCCTATGGCCGCCCAATCCCGGTCCGGCTCGGAGCCGGCCGCGGCCAGGGCCAGAAGATCTTCCAGTTCCGCGCTTAAGGACTCGGCTTCCTCGGCCCAGAGTTCACTTTCCAGCACCAGGGCCCGGGCCGCTTCCACCCCGGTCCGCAATTTCAGAACCGCCCCGGTCAGGTCGGCTTTGGGCGGGTCGGCCCAACCCGGCTCATCGCCCGGGCCGGACTTAAACATCAAAGTCTGGCTCTCTTCAAGACGGCGGGCGTTACGCCACATGGCCCTGGCTTCATTCAGCCAAAGGTCGGATTCCTCCCTGAGCCTGAACCAGAGGCGGGAGGCCCGCCTTAAACCGGTCAGGCCCCAGGCCAGGGCCTCCCGCCGCTCCTCCAGGGGGCGCAGAGCCGCCTCCAGGCCGGAGCGGCCGGCCGGCCAATTGTTTTCCAGGTTGCTCCCGGCCTGGACCAGCCGGCTGATCTCCAGTTCCACAGCGGCCAGGGCCTGGCGAAATGTTTCCGGCCCCCGGGGAAAGTAAACCGGAAGACATCCGGCCTCGGCCCGGGCCTCCCCCCCCAGGGCCAGAGCAAAATAATCCGCCAGACAAGACGCTCCCAGGTCGCGCCCGGCCTCGGGGCCGAACCGGACCGGCGGGGCCGGCTCGGGCCGATAGCCTTCCGCGGGGGGGACGAAACCATTCAGCAGCCGGCCTATTTCCCTGGCCAGTTCCCGGCAGGCGGCGAAATCAGCCCGCCTGATCCCGGCCGCGCCGGCGGAATCGGATTCAAAATTCCGCCCGGCTTCGCCCTGGACCTGGAGGGACTCGCTCATGCCATCCTTCAGCTACTTTAGATGCTCTATCATCTGCCCGGCAATGGAGCGGGCCACGTTGACCTGGGACTCGGCCGTGGACGCCCCCAGATGGGGGGTGACAACGACGTTTTCCAGGGCCAGGAGGGGATTATCCGCGCTCGGGGGTTCTTTTTCAAAAACATCCAGGCCGGCGCCGGCCAGACGGCCTTCGGCCAGGGCTTCGGCCAGGGCGGCCTCATCCACCAAGCCGCCCCGGGCACAATTTATGAGCACGGCCCCGGGCTTAAGGCCGCTGAAAATGACCTCGCGGCTTATGAGGTTCCTGGTCCCGGAAGTCAGAGGCAGATGGAGGCTTAAAAAATCGGCGGCGGCCAGAAGTTCCGTCAGGCCGGACGGACGAGCCCCGGCGGCTGTGACCTCTCCGTCCGCCACCAGAGGGTCGTGAACCAGGATTTCCATATCGAAGCCCCGGACCAGGGCGGCCACCCGCCGGCCCACGGCCCCGAAACCGACCAGGCCCAGGGTCTTGCCTCCCAGTTCAAAGCCGAAACCGCTCAAGCGGTTCTTTTCCCAGCGGCCGGCCGCCAGAGCGACGTGAGCCGGCACGAGGCGGCGGGTCAGGGCCAGCATCAGGCCCAAAACCAGTTCGGCCACGGCGCCCGCGTTCTGGCCGGGGGTGTTCAGGACGGTTATGCCCCGGGCCCGGGCCGCCTCCACATCAATGGTGTCCAGCCCGGCCCCGGCCCGGCCCACCACCTTGAGCCGGTCGGCCGCGTCCATAAGTTCGGCGGTGACCCGGACCGCGCTGCGCACCACCAGACCCTCGCATCCGGCCACGGCGGCCCGGAGCCGCTCCGGCTCAAGGCCCGGGCTGACCTCCACCTCAAAACCGGCCGCCCGGAACATTTCGGGGCATATGGGATCTATCTTTTCACAAATCAGTATCTTGGTCATGGGTTCCTCTGACAGATTCCGGTCAGCCTTGAGCGCGTTGAAACTCGCGCATGAATTCAACCAGTTTATTGACGTCATCAAGGGTCACGGCATTATAAAGGGACGCCCTGAGGCCGCCGACGCT
Organism: Candidatus Adiutrix sp.; assembly: GCA_031283395.1. Next base: position 672 of record JAITBV010000160.1, on the reverse strand, counting down.
GCGGTGCCCGCCCAGGCCATCCATACCGGCGGCCTTGGCTTCCTTTTTGAACCGGTCGTTGAGGTCCTGACTGGGCAGATGAAAAGTAACATTCATATGGGAGCGGCTGTCCGGCCGGGCTGTCCCCTGATAAAAGCCGCCGCTTTGGTCCAGAGCCTCATAAAGGGTCTCGGCCTTGGCCCGATTGAGTTCAGCCATGGCCGGAAGGCCGCCTATGGCGCCCTTCAGCCATTTGAAGGTCAGCCCGGCGACATAGATGGACCAGACCGGCGGAGTGTTGTACATGCTCTCGTTTTTGATGTAGATGGGGTAGCTGAGCATACTGGGCACATCCAGGCGGGCGCGGTCGGCCAAATCACGCCGCAGGGCCACCAGGGTCACCCCGGCCGGCCCCACATTTTTTTGGGCCCCGGCGTAGATGAGGCTGAACTTGTCCACTTCCACCGGCCGGGAGAGAAACTCCGAGGACATATCGGCCATCAGCGGGGTCGGGGTCTTTGGATAGCGCCGATACTGGGTGCCCCGGACGGTGTTGTTGGCGGTGAGGTGGACATATTTGGCCTCGGGGTCGAAATCAAAGACCTCCGGGATATGGTTGAAGTCGTCGGACTCGGAAGTGGCGGCCAGGCGGGGGTTGGCGCCGCAGATCCTGGCCTCCTTATAGGCCTTGGT
>JAITBV010000064.1 GCA_031283395.1 Candidatus Adiutrix sp. | reverse complement strand
CGGGTGGTGGTTTTCCACCCTTCCGGGATATTGCGGCAGAAGATAAACGACGAAGAAGCGGATAAAAATTGACCCTGGATCGGATTTCTAGCCCCCGTTTGGCGGATAAACCCAGGCCGGGAAACTGATTAGACGCAGGCAGGAAAATTTGGGGCTATGTTGGGGCCAGAAGATGGGACAGGCGAAATCTAAGGTGAATTTTGAAGGGGATGGGAGCCAGGGGTCAGCTTCGGAGCTGTCCTCGCCCCTGGCCCCAAAGGCGGGGAACCGCCTGAATTTGGGGCTATGTTGGGGCCACTTTGGGGATTTTGGAAAAACCAAAGGGTCAGCCAGTTTCGGAAACTTGGCTAACCCTTTGATTTTATTCTGGTGCCGAAGGGGAGACTCGAACTCCCACGGGGGAACCCCCACTAGACCCTGAACCTAGCGTGTCTACCAATTCCACCACTTCGGCCGGTCTGTTTTTTACTCTTGCCAGCGGACCGAAAACCGAATATATATTGAACGGGTGATTTTGTCAAGTTTGTCTGCCCGGCCTCTCTCCCCCGGCCTCTGGCGGTGGTTTTTATGAAATTGATTCCCGACTGGGAGCTGCAGCCCTCCGGGCTCCGCCCCCGCACGGTTTTCACCATCGGCGTTTTCGATGGCCTTCATCAGGGCCACCGGACACTTATCGATCTGGTCCTCAAAGAGGCCGCCCGCCTCAAGGCCCAGGCGCTCTTATTGACTTTCGACCCCCACCCCCTGACCATTCTGGCCCCCGACGCCGCCCCCCCCTTATTGACCACCGTGGAAGACAAGGCCGAGGTCCTGGCCGCCTGGGGCCTGGATTGCCTGGGTGTTCTCGGTTTTACCCGGGAACTGGCCGGCACCGAACCTATGAAGTTTCTAAACCACCACCTGGCCAGATTCATCGACCCGGCCGCCGTGGTGCTGGGCCCTGACTTCGCTTTCGGCCGGGACGCCCAAGGCGGGCCAGAGACCATCCGCCTCTGGCTGGCCGGTTTAAGCCCGCGGGCCCGCCTCGTCCAGATAGAACCCGTGGCCGGTGACAGCGGCCTATTGTCCAGTTCCCAGATCCGGCAGGAACTCAAGGAAGGCCTGGTGGAAAGGGCGGCCCAGGACCTGGGGCGTTGGTATCGATTGAGCGGTGTTGTGGTCCACGGCCAGGCCCGGGGCCGGAACCTCGGTTTCCCCACGGCCAACCTGAGCCGGATCCGGCAGCTCATCCCCGGCCCGGGGGTTTACGCCACCCTGGTGCGCCTCGACGGCCAGACCTGGCCGGGGATGACCAGCATCGGCTACAACCCCACCTTCGGGGAAAAAAGCCTGACTGTGGAAACCAATATCCTGGATTTCGACCGCTTCATCTACGGTCAGGACCTGGCCCTGGACTTCGTGGCCCGCCTCCGGCCCATGGTTCGCTTCGAGTCACCGGAACATTTGGCCCGGCAATTGGCCCAGGACCGCGAAACCGCCCGTAATCTTCTTTAATTACATGCATCTCGCCGGTGCAACACCAGAAATCAGTCAGATATTTTGGAATAAAATAAATAAATAAATATTTATGTTGACAATAAGGTGGGGTTATGAGATATTGATTGCAGGTTTAGAGCGGTTGGAAGTATTTTGCTATGCTTTTTTAGGATTTAAGTCTATTTTGGTAACGGCCGTTAGTTCGTTGGCCGGATCCGGTTGGAGTTCCAGGTTCCCGCCTATCCCGTCACAACTTACAACCCACCTCACCATCTTCACTTTTTTACCCCCGTTCAGTGGCCTGGAACACCCGCTTCGCCTTTCACCGCCGGTGGAAGGCGAAGCGGTTTTTTGAGGCGCTCTTGACGGAGCCCGCCCCCCGGGATTATACTGCCGCCATGCTCGCCATCATCGACTACCAAGCCGGCAACCAGACCAGCGTCAGGCGGGCTCTGTCCTCTCTGGGCCTGCCCGCCTTCATCACCGGCGACCCGGAACAACTGGCCGAGGCCGAGGGGCTTATATTTCCAGGGGTGGGGGCGGCCGGCCAGGCCATGGGGCACCTGAAAGCCACCGGTCTGGATCGGGCCATCCTGGATCTGGCCCGCCGCCGTCCTTTTCTGGGCATTTGCCTGGGTTGCCAGATCATGCTGGAAGACAGCGATGAGGATGGCGGCGTAACCGCCCTGGGTCTTTTCCCCGGCCACAACCGCCGCTTTGACCGGAGCCGGATCGAGAGGGGGCGGCCCCTGCGCATCCCCCACATGGGCTGGAACACCATCCTGCCACTGAAGCCCAGCCCCCTGTTTGAAGGCCTGCGGCCGGACGATCAGTTCTATTTCGTCCACAGTTATTATCCCCAGCCCGAACCGGAGGACATTCTGGCCCAGACGGAATACGGAGTTCCCTTCGCCTCCGTCTTCGGCCGGGACGGCCTGTGGGCGGTTCAGTTCCATCCGGAAAAAAGCGGCCCGCCGGGTTTGCGCCTTCTGGCCAATTTTTACGGCTTTTGCCGAAAAACGGCTTTGGACCGGACCTGAAGGCGGCCATGCTTTCCCAGCGTCTCATAGTCTGCCTGGATGTCCGCGATGGCCGGTTGACCAAGGGCATCAAATTCCAGGACAATATCGACCTGGGCGACCCAGTGGCCGCGGCCTGCCGGTATTACGAGGAGGGCGCTGATGAGATCGTCTTCTATGACATCACCGCTTCAGCCGAAAAACGCGGCCTCTTTCTGGAAGTGGTGGAGCGGGTGGCCGAAACCATCTTCATCCCTTTCAGCGTGGGTGGCGGCCTGTCCACCGTGGCCCAGATGCGGGCCGTTCTTCTGGCCGGGGCGGAAAAGGTTTCCCTGAACTCGGCGGCGGTCCGCAACCCCAGGCTGATCAGCGAGGGGGCAACGGCCTTCGGCTCCCAGGCCGTGGTTTTGGGAATGGATGCCCGCCGGGCGCCGATCTCGACCGCCATTGCCTCCGGCTATGAGATAGTCATTGACGGCGGCCGCCGGCCAACCGGCCTGGACGCCCTGGCCTGGGCCCGGGAAGCCGAACGCCTGGGGGCCGGGGAGATCTGCCTTAATTCCATTGACGCTGACGGCACCAAGGAAGGCTATGAACTGAATCTGACCGCGGCCGTGGCCGAGGCGGTCTCCATTCCGGTCATAGCTTCCGGCGGGGCAGGACGCCCGAGCCACATCCTGGATGTTCTAACCAGGACCGGAGCCACCGCCGCCCTGGTGGCCTCCATAGTCCACTATCGGGAATACAGCCTGGGGGAATTGAAAAAATATCTGCTGGCCGGAGGCTGCCCGGTGCGGATACTGGACCCGGGCCTGTTTTAAATGCACCACAAAGAAAAGGCGGGACTTGAATTTGCGGAGCAAGGCCCCGAATCAAGCCCCGCCTTTGAAGAACGGGGTTCAAAACCCCGAGGGGCGGGCTGGGAGCGGAACCCCCAGATTTACTGACAGGCCTTTCGGCTCTGGTTATGGTAGGTCTGAGGGTCAGGCCCTCGGCGGGAAAATGGCAGCGCCCCCAGGAGGCGCGGATTAGTCTTCGGTCCGCTGACCGGCCTGAAAATTTCCAGCGGTCGGCCGGAAATATCTGCTCGGCCCGGTCTTTGCATAAGTTTTAGCAATAATCAAGCCAATAATTTAGGGCCCAGGCCGGCCAGAATCTTCACTCCGGAGTCCGGCCAACCCCAATTTCTGGTGGTCGACCCGGATGTATGCCACATAATAGCTGGCAATTCAGCCTCTGGACGGTTTCGCACCGCCCCGGGAAAATTGTTTTAGAGGTGAAAAAATTTTCTTAATAAAAAAATAATAAGATAGATTTATGAAAGGCGAAGAGTGGGAAAAGCCTGATCGATCGGGTTGGTGATTAAATATGGTCAATAAATGTTCAAATATGGTCTGGGTGTCTGCCTGAGACTTGGCTCCGGTGGAAAAGGGGCTTTTTTTCTTGGCAGACCGCCCCGCGATATATATAATTGGCTGTCTTCAAGCCAGACCGCTTTGGATCAGGAGAACCGAAATCGCCATGCCGGAGTTGGAACCAGTCATCGGGCTGGAAATTCATGCCCAACTGAAGACCGCCACCAAAATGTTCTGCTCCTGCCCCACCGTTCCGGGGGCGGAACCCAACACCCAGGTTTGCGAGGTTTGCACCGGCCAGCCGGGCGCCCTGCCGCGCCTTAATGCCCGGGCTGTGGAATTGGCGGTCAGGGCCGGCCTGGCTTTGGGGGCCCGGGTCAATGGAACTTCGATATTCTCCCGCAAGAACTATTTTTATCCGGATTTGCCCGGTGGTTTTCAGAACTCTCAGTTCGACCCGCCCATTTGCCAGGGTGGAGGGCTGGACTTGCCCGATCACGGCCGCCATATCCGTGTAAACCGCATCCACCTGGAGGATGACGCCGGCAAATGTCTCCACGATGAGCAACGGGGTCAGACCCTGGTCGACCTCAACCGGGCCGGGATGCCCTTGATCGAGATAGTCACCGAGCCGGATTTTCGCTCCTCGGGCGAAGTGGTGGATTTCTTGAAGAAGCTCCACGCCATTCTGGTCCGGCTGGAGGTCACGGCCGGCCGCCTGGAAGAGGGCGAGTTCCGTTGTGATGTCAATATTTCCCTTCGGCCGCGGGGGACATCGTCTTTTGGGACCCGTAGCGAGATAAAAAATTTAAATTCCTTCCGTCATGCGGGCCAGGCGGTGGAATGTGAGATGATCCGTCAGGGGGGCCTGTATGAGCGGGGGGAGAAAGTCGAGCGGGAGACCCGGCTCTTCGACCCCGCCCGCCAGGAGACCCGATCTCTGCGCGGCAAGGAAGAGGCCCACGACTATCGCTATTTCCCCCAGCCGGACCTTCCTCCCGTGCTGGTGCCGCCCGAGTTTCTGGCCCGGATCAAGGCCGAAATGCCGCCCTTGCCCGAGGCGGTCCGGTCCGGGCTGCTGGCCCTGGGCCTGACGGCGGAGCAGGCGGCGGTGCTTCTGGACCGGCGGGGAGCGGTGGAATATTTCGAGGCGGCCCGAGCCTTTATGGACGATCCCAAACGCCTGGCGACCCTAATGGTGGAGCTCCTCTTGCCGGCCACCCAGAAGGAAGACCTCCAGGACTGCGTCTGCGGTCCCGTGACCCTGGCCACCCTGGCCCGCCTTTTGGCCGACGGGACCCTGAGCCGTCGGGCGGCCTACGACCTGTTCCCGGAACTGTTGGCCCGGGGCGGCGACCCGGAGGCTCTGGCCCGGGATCGGGGCCTGATCCAGATTTCCGAGACCGGAACTCTGGAAGCCCTGGCTCTGGAACTTATAGCCGCCCATCCGGAGGAAGCCCGCCGCTTTCGGGAGGGCCAGGAGAAACTGCTCTCTTTTTTCGTGGGCCAGCTCATGCGCCGGAGCCGGGGCGCGGCCAACCCCAAGCTGGCCGGGGAGATCCTGGCCCGGCTTCTTAAAACCTGAATCCGGAGAGGGGGAGACCTTGGATCAGAAGACGGTGGAACGGACAGCGGCCCTGGCCCAGCTTGAGATCTATCCAGACCCGGCCGCAGCGGCCCGCTTGGCCGAGGAGATGGCCGGCCTGGTCAAGTCCCTGGGCATCTTGAGTGAAGCCGACGTAAGCGGGACGGAACCACTTTATTGGCCTGTCCTGGATGAATTGGCCGGGCCTCGGCCGGACGAGCCCGGCCCCGGGGCCGAGCCGGAGGCTCTCCTGGAACAGGCCCCGGATCGGGTGGGCCGTTTTTTCGCCGTCCCTAAAATCATTTGAGGTCGGCAATTTAAGGCTATTTGGCATGAGAGCGGGCTATGACCGAGCTTCATAAACTGACCCTGACCGAGGCGGCCCGGCTGCTCCAGAACCGGGAAATCAGCGCCGCGGAAATGGTCGGCGCCAGTTTGGCCCGCATCGAGGCCACCGAGCCCCTTTTTAAGGCCTGCCTGACCGTGGCCGGTGATCAGGCCCTGGCCGAAGCCCGGGGCTTGGACCGGGCCGGACCGGACCCGGCCAAGCCCCTCTGGGGTCTGCCCTTGACCGTCAAGGATGTTTTTCTGACCAAGGGCCTGCGCACCACCGCCGCTTCCCGTTATCTTGAAAATTACATCCCGGCCTATGACGCCCGGGTGGTGGAGAGGCTGCGCGAGGCCGGGGCGGTCATTGTGGCCAAGACCAATCTTGACGAGTTCGCCATGGGCGTGTCCACGGAATTTTCCGCCTTCGGCCCCACTTTCAATCCCTGGAACCCGGCCAAGGTGCCGGGGGGGTCCAGCGGCGGCGCGGCCGCCTCGGTGGCCGCCTATCAGGTCCCGGGCGGCTTCGGCACTGATACCGGCGGTTCCCTCCGCCAGCCGGCCTGTCTTTGCGGCTGCGTGGGCCTTAAGCCCACCTACGGCCGGGTTTCCCGTTACGGCATTGTGCCGGTCGCCGGTTCCCTGGACCAGGCCGGGCCCCTGGCCCGGCGGGTGCGGGATTGCGCCTGTCTTTTGGCGGCCGTGGCCGGGCCGGACGAGCGCGATGCCATTTCTTCCCTCCATCCGGTTGAGGACTACGCCGCGGCGGTCGCCCGGCCTCTGGCCGGCCTTAAGCTGGGCCTGCCCCGGGAATTGTGGTCCGCCGTTCATGATTCGGAGGTGAAGGCGGTTCTGGAGGCCACGATCCGCACCTTGGAAGGGGCCGGGGCCAGGCTGGCCGAACTCAGTCTCCCCAGCCTCAAATACGCCGTGGCCGTTTATAATATTTTGGCCTCGGCCGAGGCCAGCACCAATTTGGCCCGTTACGACGGGGTGCGCTACGGTTGCCGGGCCGAGGGTTCGGGTAGCCTGACCGAACTCTACGTTTCGTCCCGCAGCCGGTTTCTGGGGCCGGAAGTGCGCCGCCGGATCATCCTGGGCACCTTTGTCCTCTCTTCCGGCTGTTACGAAGCCTATTTTCAAAAAGCCGCCCGGGTGCGCCGCCTGATCAGGGACGACTATTTAAAGGCCATGGCTGACTGTGATTTTCTTCTGACTCCGGTCTCCCCGTTTCCAGCCTGGGATCTGGGCAGTTTTATCAAAGACCCGGTCACCGCCTACGGGCTGGATTTTATGACCCTGCCGGTGAATCTGGCCGGTCTGCCGGCCCTGGCCGTTCCGGCGGGGCTGGGACCGTCCAACGGGTTGCCGGTGGGGCTGCAGCTCATTGGCCGGCCCTTTGAGGAAAAGGAACTCATCAGCGCGGGCCTGGCCTGGGAAGAGGCTTTTCCGCCGCTGTTGTAAACTTTTTTATTTACGGCTTTTCTTATAGAGAGGTGAACTCATGGGCGCCATATCAGGTTCGACCGGCTCCGGTCAGGCCGACCCGGGCAAAGGCGGGTTCCCGCATTATATGCTCAAGGAGATTCACGAACAGCCCCGGGTCATCGGCGACACTTTGGACACCATGATCGACCCGGTCACCGGCCGGCTGACCCTGCCGAACATGTCGGAACTCAAGCGGGCCTCCCGCCTGGCCCTGGTGGCCTGCGGCACTTCCTACCATGCCGCCCTGGCCGGCAAATACCTTATGGAAAAATTGGCCCGCCTGCCGGTGGATGTGGAACTGGCTTCGGAATTCCGTTTCCGGGAACCGGTCTTGACTCCGGGCCAGGCGGCCCTTTTCATTTCCCAGTCCGGGGAGACGGCCGACACCCTG
>JAITBV010000059.1 GCA_031283395.1 Candidatus Adiutrix sp. | reverse complement strand
ATTGGAGCCGGCGATGGGATTTGAACCCGCGACCTGCTGATTACGAATCAGCTGCTCTACCGCTGAGCTACGCCGGCCCTGATTTTCTAGTTTTCCTTGAGGCCACGGGCGGCCTTTGGGGCCGCGCTACGTAAACTTGTCATTCCAAGGGCGTGAAGGCAAAAGAGGGACTTTCGCCCGGCACGGCCGTCACCCGCCCCAAGCCTGGAAACGGCAGATGAGCCCCGGCCACGATCCAGCCCTCCCGGGCCACCAGATCCAAAAATTCCAACCTGGTCGCAGCAGCGGCCTCCGGGTCGAGGTCGTAGCGTGGACTCAAATCCGGCCGGGGAAACTGAAGGGCCGCCGCATGAATCAAATCACCCCAGAAAAGTATCTTCTCTTTCCCGGTGGACAATAAATAGGCCGTGTGGCCAGGCGTATGGCCCAGGGCGGCCACAGCGGTCAAACCCGGGGCGACTTCAGTACCGAACTCGAAGGGCTGGACTTTCGCCCCATAAGCGGGCAGAATTTTGCGAGCCAAATCGAAATTGGCCCGGCGGTCTGGAAATTTGGCCAAACTCGCCTCGTCCAGCCAGAAATCATTTTCCTCCCCGGCCAAACGGATCCGAGCGTTGGGAAATGTCAGGCGATCATCGGTCATCAGGCCGCCCAAATGGTCGCCGTGCAGATGGGTCAGAAGAACCAGGGAAATATCCCCCGGAACCACGCCCGCCTCCGCCAGGGATTTAGCCAGAGTTCCGCTCCCCAGGCCGGCGTCGATCAAGATGGTCGCTTCCGGGCTGCGGAGCAAAAAAGCCAGGATGGCCGCCGGAGCCTGGCCGGAAGGAACATAGCGGCTGAAAATTTCTTCCCTGCCCGGAAAGACGTCCCCCAGATTGCTGTCCCTCCGGGAGTCGGCCAGGACCCAAAGAATAAGCTGGTCCGCCAACTGATACCGGCGATGTTCCTGGGCCAGCGCCGGCCCGGCCGAAAGCAGAATCAAAAACATAAGCAGAAAACGCCCCGCCGCAACCATACGCCCTCCTTAATCGATTCCCGGACGCCGTTTAGGCCGCCGGGGGACATTAAACCCGCAGATTGATCACCATTCCCAATAGGGAATCCACGGTGGGCACGACCTTGGCATTGGCCTGGTAAGCCCTGGAGGTGATTATGAGGTTTACCATTTCCGTGGCGATATCGGTGGTGGAACCTTCGACGAAACCGGCCGGCAGGAGCGGATGATAACCGGCCGGAGGCGGCAAAGGCAGGCCGGGGCCGTAGGGGACCAACGGCCCGGAAACCGCCAATTTTTGAGGCCCGTTCGCCGCGGCACCTGACATTTGGGGCAAATCGGAATAAGTCACCCGCCCGGCCTTAAAACCATTGGTGAGCACATTGGCCAGATTGTGAGCCGTGCTTTGCAACCCCACGCCGAAGGCCTTCAAGGCGGACAGTGGCGGGTATAAGGCGGAACCTAGGGAGCCGAGGGACATGGCAGTTCACTCTCAAAGCTTGTCGATTACCCGGCGGAACAACGGGGTTATTGGCCGCCCCTGACCGCTTTCGGGGCCGCTTCGGCGGCCGAAACGGAGATGTCATAGGCCACGATCAGGGATAAGCCTTCAGACAACATTCCGCTCTTGGGCTGGGTCAGCACGGCCGCGATCAGACTCAGAGTTCCGTTATTTTTGAAATCGGCCAGTTGGAGGTCAACGACCGCTCCAGGCAAAGTCCTGGTCCGGAAGAAAGGAGTCAGGGAAAGGTTCTGATATTTGAAGGCCTGAATGACACCACTGGTGAAAGCCCGTTGATTGCTCATGAAGGGCACTCCGCCCCGGTCATTTTTGGCCACTATCAGTTCATTCTGGCCGTCACCGTCAATGTCAAACAGCAGAAGCCTGGCCGGCAGAAACTCCCTCCGGCGGTCGCCGGCTTCCCGGTAGTTCTGGGGAGCCAGATAAGTCATGGTGCCGCCGTATTCTTCGCGGCTTTCCCAAGCCCTGGTTTTATTTTCATAGAGAAAAATATGTTCGCTGGGAAACCTGATGGCGGCGGTCATCATGCCCCCGGACCCCAGGCGCCCCTGAACAAAATTGAAAAGATTGACATATTCCGGCAACCCCACCGAACCCTGGCTGGCAATGCTCGAACCTTTTAAAGATACCCGCTGGACGCCGCCGGTAAAAACCTGGGTGCCGCCGGTCGCCGCTTTCTGCCCGGCCAGGAAACGGCTGCCCCCCTGGCCGACGACCCGCAGATACCAGGGCAGCTTCTGAGCCAGGGGGGTCGGGGTAGAGCCGTCGAATTTCAAAATGAAACTGATTGGGGCGTTGTTTTCATCCTGGGCTGAACAGATGATTTCCAGGCGACCGTCCCCATCCACATCAAAGACATCCACCGAAACTATGCGCTGGGTGGCCGGGACCGAATATTTGGCCAATTGGGTCAGGGCATTGCCGCTAAAGCGAGTGAGCCAAATATTTTTTTCGCTGGCATAAACGACCTCGTTCTGGCCGTCACGGTCAATATCGGCCACTGACAGCCCCACCAGATTTTCATTGATGTAGCTGCTACGCCAAAAGCCGCCCTCCCGCAGATGGGCCTCTTCCGCAACCACAAAGTTGGGGTTCAGGGGTGAGCTGGGCGAGGGGGCGTCCCGGCCGATCAAGTTGTAGGCCGGATGGCGGGAGGAAGCGGGCTGCCCTTCCTGGGTATGCCCGAGGGCCGGGAAGGCCAGACCAAGCAACAAAACCAGCCCCAAAAGACGGTTAACGATCATTGGCAGGTCCTTTCATAAGGACATAAATTGATCAATCTGACCATTCTACAACCTTAAAGGTATGTTTTCAATACTGGCTATCAAATCGTTCAAACGAGACAGGGGTTCCGGCGGACTGTTGGAAGGGATATAGGCCAAGCCGATGAAATAGCCGCCGGGTTTGCCCCGGCAAGTCCGCACCATGGCCTGAATGCCGCTCACCGGCTCTTCCCGGGGCAGATAGAAACTGTTTTCCATGATCGCATCGGGCGCCAGGGCCTGGGGGCAGGCCATCAAAAAACCCCCTTCGGAGATGTCCACCACCAGGCCTTTAACCGAGGCCTCCGGCTGAGGAGGAAGCGGCGCCGGAACGGACCCCTCGCCGTCATCCGTCGGCTCCGCCGAAAACTGGGGCCACTGAACCACCTTGGACAGAACGGGAATATTGACCGGGTAGCGCTTGACTGTGCGCAACATAGCCACTTCCACCACTTCGGGATACATAAGGGTCAGCATGGGCGCCGGGCGGAAAGTGGCGCCCGTGACTTCGGTATTGAAGCTATAGACAGCTCCCCGGCTGATGAAATTGGCCGACCAGTGAGTGCCTTCGTCCAGTTTCATGCGTATGCCGTTCACCATGGGCATTTCCACCACCAGGTAATGGCCAGGCCGGGCTCCGATGAGCATGGTGCTCCACTTGGACTTGGTCGTCGCCATAGCCACGAGCCGAATAGTCGTGCCGGCGACCAGCACATCCGGCAACAGCGGTTTCAGTTCAGACATAATGACCTCTCCAGGCGTTTATCACTTCAAACCAGAATCCAAAGAGCTAAATCTTTATCTTCAGGCCCAGTTCCGTGGCCCGCAAAAGGTCAATGGCCTCGTTGAAATCAGGGTTGATTTTCAGGGCCAGGCGAAGGTGCCTCTGGGCCAGGGAGGGGCTGTTCATATCCAAATGAACGCGGGCGGCGTTAAAATGGATGTACTCATCATCCTGATGGACTTTCAGGGCTTTTTCATAAGCCTTCAAGGCATCTTCCAGCCGCCCCTGACGGCGGTAGATGATGCCCAGACTGTTGTAAACATTGGTGGTGTCGGGCCGCAATTTGAGGACAGTGTTGAAAATTTCTTCAGCTTCACTGTTCTGATTGCGGTCCATATGGATTTCCGCGGCTTTCTCCAAGCAGGCCCTGGCTTCCTCCGGTTTACCCATTTTCTGATAGATCAGGCCCATCTGCTGATGGGACTTGACATGATGCCCATTGATGGACGTGGCTCGCTTGAAGCAGGCCAGGGCTTCCTCCAATTCCCCTTTGAGGCTTTTGATGTAGCCCATATTATAATACACTTCGGCATTGTCATGGACATCCAGAATCGTTTTGCAGGCCTCAAGGGCTTGGTCGAGTTTGCCTTCCTCAATCAAGCTGGCGCTGGTCTGCAGCAATTCCGAAACTTTCTCATCCTCCGGCGTTGGCTGGGGGTTGAAAGCCTCTTCCAGCCCTGCCCTGAATTTTTCCGAAGGGCAGGGCGTGGCGATGAAGGCGTTGACCCCTACCCGGCCGGTCTGCGCCGCCAGCCGGCCGGACAGGTTTTCCCCGTAGAGAATGAAAACGGTTTCCCGCTCCGGCGTATCCCGCTCCCTCACCAGACGCAGAAGAGTCAGGCCATTGATGATAGGAATGTTCAGGTTGGAAATCACCACTTCCGGCTGGAAGTTGTTGAACATGGCCAAGGCTTCGGAGCCGTTCTCGGCCTGCAGATGATTGTAAAAACCCATCTCGTGCAGAACAGCGCCGTTGATCTCCAAAGCCTTAAGAGAAGGGTCGACCATCAGGATGGTGACCTGGCCTTTATCTTTCACGCCCTGAACCTCAGCCAACCCGTCAGCGCTTCCGCCGGAATCAGCCCGGAGTACGCCAACGTGGGACATTCTTTTTATTATACAACAATTTCAAATTTTTGGCTAGGGACTTCAGCCGGGAAAGCCGCCGACCTCACGGATCATGGCGTAACAGCGCCGCCGCCCGACGGCCCCAGACGCGGCTTTTGATCAGCCGCCAAGGTCCGGTTTCAGCCTGTTCAAGGGCGGCCAGGGCGGCCGGAGACTGTTCCCAGACGGCCACGGCCCCGGCCGAGGCCAAGCCCCGGGCCGAGGCGGCCAAAAGGAGATCCAGGGGCAGAGCGGGTTGAGCGTAGGGCGGGTCGAGGAGAAGGAGATCAAAACCATGGCCGGCGGGCAACAGGTCAAAGCCCCGGGGCCAGGAGAGACGGATAACCGTGGCGTCCACGGCCCGAAAGCGGCGGGCCGCGGCCAAATTCAGATCAATGGCGGTCAGAGCCGCCCGGTCCTGATCGGCCAGGACGGCCGAGCCCGCGCCCCGGCTGAGGGCTTCCAGGGCCAAACCCCCGTTGCCGGCGAAAAAATCCAGCACCCGGGCGCCCTCCAGGTCGAAGGGCAGACTGGCCAACATGGAAAAAACGGCTTCCTTGACGCGGTCGGCGGTAGGCCTGGTGTTCAGGCCCGCCGGGCTGACCAGCCTGAGGCCCTTAAAAAAACCTGCAATGACCCGGGGCACAGGCCTTCAATCGACCAGTTCGGCCGCCAAACGGTCAGCGGCCTCCACAGGGTCTGGGGCATCGCGGATGGGACGGCCGATGACCAGATAATCAGCCCCGTCCCGCACGGCCTGCCGAGGGGTGGCCGTTCGCTTCTGATCGTCACCGGCCACCCGGGCCCAGGCCGGGCGTAGGCCGGGCACCACCAGCTTCATATCCGGAAAAGCCGCCCGCAAGGTTTGAAGCTCATGACCCGAGGCCACCAGGCCGCCGCAACCGGCGGCCCGAGCCCGGTCGGCCAAACACCGGACCAAAGCGCCCGGGGCCCTGAATTCCGGGCTCAGTTCCTCCCAGGAAGACGGGTCCAAGCTGGTCAAAACCGTCACGGCCAGTACAAGGGCTGAACCGCCTTGGGTAACAGCCGCCCGCATCATCTCCAGGCCCCCCTGGGCATGCACGGTGAGCATCTCCGGCCCCAAACGGGCGGCCGCGGCCGCGGCCAGCCCCACTGTGGCCGGGATATCGTGCAGCTTCAAATCCAGGAATATCTTCGTTTCCGGGGCCAGATCCCTCAATCTGGCCAGCACGGAAGGCCCTTCGGAAACGAAAAGTTCCAGGCCCACTTTGAACCAGCCCACATGCCCGTTCAAGGCCCGGGCCATTTTTTCCGCCGCCGCCCAATCCGGCAGGTCCAGGGGAAAGATAAGACGGTCCAGCGGCTTAAAGCGGGTCATTGGTCACCCGGTCATTTCTCAGAGATCGCCTTCCAGATCGTCAAGGTTCACATCTCCCACCAGAGAGGAGAAATCGTCGCCCCCTCCGCCTTCGGCCGCCCGATTCGGCGCCGGGGCCGCGGGAGTCAGGTCCTGGGCCCCCAAAACATAGGCATTCCCTTCCGCCTCCGGAGCCAGATCGCCGGTCTCGGTCAGAGTGGATTTGATCTGATTCATGGCCGCCTGGTGGATCGGCAAGGGATTTACGGGGGTGAAGGTCTCCTCCGCCTGCGCCCGATTCCCGGGCTGGTCGGCTTCAAAATCATCGGTCACTTCGATTTCTATCATCGGCTCATCAACCGGGGCCGCGGCCGGCCTCGCCGGGGCGGCGAAAACCTGAGGCGGAGGAGGAGGCGCGGCGTAGGGCGGAGCCTGAGGCGGCGGAGGCGCGGCGTAGGGCGGAGCCTGAGGCGGCGGAGGCTGACTGGCGCTATAGGCTACTGGTTGAATATCCTCCGGCTGGAGGTCTCCCGGAAAGTCCTCACCCCCCACAGCCGCCCCCAGGAAGGGCTGCGGAGTGGCCATTCTCTGGCCGGCGATTTGGAAAAAATTGACCCCGCCCGGCGCCGGTATTTCCAAATTCAACAGTCGGCGCGTAGCGGTGAGATCTTTATGGCATTTGGGGCAGGCCAAGTTGTGATCGAAGCTGTTGAACCCGCACTTGCAACGCATCTTAAAACCTCCGCTTACTATAAGGGCGTGGGAAGCCGGCCGCCGTCTTGGGCGGCGCAATCTCTTATAATATAGTATAATTATAAATAAAAGAAAACAATTTTTTATAAAATTTTTCATAACCCGGAACAAAACCCTCGGGTTGGCCTAATTAACACCTTGAGATATTTATGAAAATACACTCAAAAAAAGCGGGGCGGGCGGGGCCGGACGGCTTTTTATCGTTGACTGGGTTCACCTTTTAGTGTAATCATAAAATATTTCACTGAAATGATTGCGGGATCGGCTCGCCTTGGAGCCGGGCGCGCTTTTTGGCTGACGTTACAACTCAGGAGGAACCCATGCGAAAAACCATCCTCGCCGCCCTGGCCCTGGCCCTGACCTTCTCGATTTCCGGCCTCGCCTCAGCTCAGAAGAACCAGGAACCTTTCAGAATGGGCTATGGCGGAGCCCTTTTGGGCGACTTGGCCGCCTATGGCAAATCCGGCTTCTACGGGCTGGAATATGCGGTGCTGAAAACCAATGCCGCCGGCGGCCTGGCCGGGCGCCAAATCGAGATAATCCAGGAAGACGATGGCTGCGATCCGGCCCTGGCGGCCACCGCGGCCACCAAGCTGGCCGGCAGCGGCGTCAAGGTGGTTTTGGGTCACACCTGCTCAGGGGCCACCAACAGCGCCCTGAGCGTATATGGTTCGAATATGCTTCTGGTTTCGCCTTCAGCCACGGAAGTCAGCCTGACCGAGAGCGGCCGGAACCCCTATTTCTTCCGCACCATCATGCGCGATGACGCCCACGCCGATCTGCAGGTGGAATTCATCAAAAAACGCAGAAAAAAAAAAGTGGCCATCCTGCACGACAAAGGGGACTACGGCAAAGCCCTGGCCGACCGGGCCAAGGCCGGTTTTGACGCCGCCCCGGGCGGCGTCCAGGTGGTACTGTTTGAGGGTGTGACCAGCGGCCAGCCTTCCTATGACCCGGTAATTGCCAAACTGCGCAGCACCGGGGCCGAAGCGCTGCTCTGGGGCGGATATTACGCCGATGCCTCCAAGCTGGCCACCCAGATGCGGGACAAGAACGTCAAAACTATAATCATCGGGGCCGACGGCCTGAACAACGAGGAATACGTCAAAATGGCCGGCCAGGCCGCTGAAGGCACCTTCGCCACCGGTCCCGCCGACCTTTCCAAGAACTCCTCTCCGGCCATAGCCGCGGCCCTTGAGGACCACCAAAAGCGCCACAGCGAGGAAATAGGTCCCTACTTTTTCTATGCCGCCGGGGCCGCCGAAGCTCTTTTCGCGGCCATCGCGAAGGCCGGGGGCGACGCCGACCTGGAAGCCATCAAGAAAAACCTCCAGGAAAACACGGTGGAAACGGTCATCGGCCCGGTGCGCTTCGACGCCAAGGGCGACATCATCGGGGCCAAGGCCACCATGTATGAAATCAAAAACGGGCAGTTCGTGGAAGTGGAACTGTAGGCCCGCTCTTAAATAGCCGTCCCGGGCGGAGCAAGACGGTCCGACGCCCGGACGGCCGAAAACCGGCCGACCCGCCTTCAGGCGGAGTGCGGCCGGTCCCTCGTCCGCGACTCTAAGTGAGCCCTAGGCGTCCCAGCCATGGAACTATTCCTTGACCTCTTGATAAGCGGCCTGACCAAAGGCAGCATCTACGCCCTCATCGCCCTTGGTTACACCATGGTTTACGGCATCGTGGGGCTCATCAACTTCGCCCACGGCGAAATCTACATGATCGGAGCCTTCACCGCGCTCCTCGCCTCCCTGGTCCTGGGCCAGTATGGCCTGGCCGGCTGGGGGCTTCTGGTTTCGGTGGGGGCGGTGGCCGTCCTCTATTCGGCCATGTACGGCTGGACCGTGGAGAAGATAGCCTACAAACCCCTGCGCGGCTCGGCCCGGCTCTCTCCGCTGATCAGCGCCATCGGCATGTCCATCTTTCTGCAGAACTATGTCCAACTGATCCAGAGCCCCAACTTCCTGATTTTCCCGAAACTGGTCCCGGAACTAAGTTTTCTGGCTTCGGTCAGCCACATCGTCAACAGCACCCAGTTGTTCATCTGGCTGGCCACGGCCCTCATCATGACGGTCCTGACCGTCCTGATCAAATTCACCCGCCTGGGACTTTCCATGCGGGCCGTCTCCCAGGATCCGGACATGGCCCGCCTCTCCGGAGTCAATATCGACCGGGTCATCTCCAGCACCTTCGTCATCGGCTCGGCCCTGGCGGCCGTGGGCGGTCTGCTCATAGGCTGCTACATGCGGCAGATCAACTTCTATATCGGCTTTCTGGCCGGCATGAAGGCCTTCACCGCCGCCGTCCTGGGCGGCATAGGCTCCATCCCCGGGGCCGTTCTGGGGGGGTTGGTGCTGGGCTTTGCCGAAAGCTTCGCCGCCGGCTACCTTTCCAGCGATTATGAGGATGCGGTGGCCTTCGTTCTCCTGATCGTCATCCTCATCGTCCGGCCAGGCGGACTTATGGGCGAAGCCCAGACCCAGAAGGTTTGACCATGCCTCTTCAGCCGGGACGATTCGCCTGGAAGCGGGAAATAAGGTCCTCCGTCTTGGCCGCCGTCTGGATGGCCCTCCTGACCGGACCCCTGGTGGTCATCAAGCTCAACACCTCCGACTACAGCCTCACCTATCGCTGGTCCCTTCTGTGGAAGGTGGCCGGCTGGACCTTCGTCCTTTCGGCCGTGTGGCGCTGGCTCCTGGCCAGGCGCGATTCGGCGCGGCGCGCCGCTTTTTTAGATGAAGAGGGGGAACCGTCCAGGGGGAGGCGAGGCCCGGACCGGACCTGGGTGGATGTGGTCATGGGGGCCCGCCACCGCCGTCAGATAATCGGCCTGACCATCATGGGGCTCATGTCCATCCCCTTCTGGGCCTCCCCCTATGTGGTCCACATTTTCATCACAGCCCTCATTTATATCGCCCTGGGTCTGGGCCTGAACATCGTGGTGGGGGTCAGCGGCCTTTTGAACCTGGGCTATGTGGCCTTCTACGCCATCGGAGCCTACACCTACGCCCTCTTGAATTTTCACTTCGGCCTGGGCTTCTGGATCTGCCTGCCACTGGGCGCCCTGACCGCCACGGTTCTGGGCCTGCTATTGGGGTTTCCCGTCCTGCGCCTGCGCGGCGACTACCTGGCCATAGTCACTCTGGGGTTCGGCGAAATCGTGCGCCTGGTCCTGGTCAACACCGAACTGACCCAGGGCCCCCGGGGCATCGGCAATATCAGCCCCCCGGCCATCTTCGGACTGGATTTGAACAGCCTGGTCAAACCAGTCCTCCTGCGGCTTCTGCCGATGATGAGACCGGACCTGGATCTGAACAAGGTTCTCATCTTTTTCATCATCCTGGCCCTGGTCATTCTGACCATAATCGCCGTATTCCGCCTGGAAAACTCCCGCCTGGGCCGGGCCTGGCTGGCCCTTCGGGAGGATGAGGTGGCCTGCCAGGCCATGGGCATCAACCGCACCCGGGCCAAGCTCACCGCCTTCGCCCTGGGGGCCACCTGGGCCGGCCTGGCCGGGGTGGTCTTCGCCTCCCAGGTGACCTTTATCAATCCCGCCAGCTTCGGCTTCATGCAGTCGGTGATGATCCTTTCCATCGTGGTGCTGGGCGGCATGGGCTCCATTCCCGGGGTCATCATTGGGGCCCTGGTGCTGATCCTCCTGCCGGAATACCTGCGCAATTACCAGGATTACCGGATGCTGCTATTCGGGGCCCTTATGGTGATGATGATGGTGCTGAGGCCCGGCGGCCTGATCCAGTCCGTGCGCCAGGTCTATATCCACCGGCCGGCCGGTCCGGAGGCGGCCGGCCAGGATCACCCGGACTCCCGCGGACCATGACCGGGTCGCCCATCATAGAAACCAGGGGGCTGACCAAAACCTTCGGCGGCCTGGTGGCCCTGGACGAAGTGGATTTCCAGGTCGAGGAAGGCTCCATAACCGCCCTGATCGGCCCCAACGGGGCCGGCAAAACCACTCTGTTCAACTGCCTCACCGGGATATATCAGCCCACCAGAGGCCAGATCCTCCTCCGCCTGCCCCCGGCCGCCGGAACAGAGCCCCAGATGCCCCTTAACAATCTCAGGCCGGACCAGGTAACGGCCCTGGGGCTGGCCCGGACTTTTCAGAACATCCGCCTTTTCAACAATCTCACCGTGCTGGAAAACGTGCTCATAGGCTGCCACCCGCGCATGAAGGCCGGGCTCTGGGGAGCCCTGATGCGCACCCGCCAGGCCCGGGCCGAAGAGCGGGCCATGGCTGAATTCAGCATGGACCTCCTGGGGAAATACGGCCTGGGCGCCGCAGCCAACGACCTGGCCAAAAACCTGCCCTATGGCGACCAGCGGCGCCTGGAGATAATCCGGGCCCTGGCCACCGGCCCCCGCCTTTTGCTCCTGGACGAGCCGGCCGCCGGCCTGAACATCGCCGAAACCAGCGCCCTGGACGATCTGATCCGTCTCATCCGCGAAAGGGAGGGGTTATCCATTCTCCTGATAGAACACGATATGAACCTGGTGATGAGCGTTTCGGAAAAAGTCTGGGTCATGGAATACGGACGCCTGATCGCCGCGGGCAAACCCGAAGAAATCAAAAACGACCCGGTGGTCATCCGGGCCTACCTGGGGGAGGAATGATGCTCAAGCTCCAGGGCCTCCACACCTTTTACGGCAACATCGAAGCCCTCAAAGGCCTGGACCTGACCGTTGAAGAGGGCGAGATAATCGCCCTTCTGGGAGCCAACGGCGCCGGCAAGACCACTACCCTCAACTCCATCTCCGGCCTGACCCCGCCCCGGCGCGGCCGGGTTTTCTTTGACGGCGACGACATAACCGGGC
>JAITBV010000005.1 GCA_031283395.1 Candidatus Adiutrix sp. | reverse complement strand
GGAGTGCTGAAAGCCGTGGCCTTGGCCTTCAAAGCCTTCCGGGGCTATGAGGGTATGGGTGACGGCGACCCGCCGCTCCTGGGCCTCATCGGCGCTTTCTTAGGCTGGCTGGCCCTGCCTCTGGTCATTTTGTGGGATTCAGTCATCGGGCTGGCGAGCGTCCTGGTCCTGATGATCCGGGGCCGGCATGACCGGCCCGAGGCCGGCTGGGGCCGGAAAGCCCTGCCTTTCGGCCCCTTCCTGGTCCTGGCCACCTATCTCCAGCTCTTTTTCGGCCAGGCTTTTTGGACTTGGTATTGGTCCCTGGCCGGCTGAAAAAACCATGACCGCCGGACCCGAGCCGCCCCCCCTGAAGGAAGACCCCAAATTCGAGGGCCTGAAAAAAACTTTCGGCCCCGGCGAAGCCAGCGCTCTAGCCCAGGCCTCGGCCGTGGGGCTGACCTTCGTGGTGGCCATAGTCCTGGGTCTGGCCGGGGGCTGGTGGCTGGACGGGCGCTGGGGCACCTCGCCGCTCGGCCTGCTTCTGGGCCTATTTATAGGCATAGCCGCCGGCTTCAAAAACCTCTTCACCTTCGCCCGCCGAATGGAAGGACTGGAACGTGAAAAACGAAACAAACCAAGGCCATGAAGCTGGAGCCGGGGCCCGCCGGGTGCGCCTCTGGACCCGGCTGACGGCCCTGGCCTTGGCGGTCGCCTCCTGGCATCTGGGCGGGGCCGAAGGTCTCATCGGCGCAATCTTGGGGATTCTGGTGGTGGAAGCCAACTTATACCTCCTGGTCTTGCTCCTGGACCGGGCGCCCCAATGGCAAGGCCGGTCCCTCAGGGGTACCCTGGCCCGTTTCTACCTCTCCTTTCTGGCCACGGTCCTGGTCTGTTTTCTGGTCATCCGCTTCCATTGGGGCCACCCCCTGGCTTTCCTGGCCGGCCTTCTGGCCCCGGTTCCGGGTCTGGCCCTGGCCCTTTTAAGTTTCACCGTCTCGCCCCTCAAGGCGAGGCCGGACCATGACCCTTGAACCCCAGGCCCGCCTGGCCATCCTCACCGGCCCAACCGGCGCGGGCAAGAGCGAACTGGCCCTGGCCGCGGCCCTGGCCTTGGGCGGAGAGATAATCAACGCCGACAGCCTGGCCCTCTACCGCGGCTTTGACCTGGGCACGGCCAAGCCCACGGCGGCCGACCGGGCCCGGGTGCCCCATCACCTGGTGGATATTCTGGACCCGGACCAGGACTTCGACGCCGCGGCCTATCTCCGGGCGGCCCGGCCCCTGGTCCAGGGTCTGGCCCTCTCCGGCCGGCCGGCCCTGGCCGTGGGCGGGACCGGCTTCTATCTGCGGGCCCTGACCCGGGGCCTTTTCAGCGGCCCGGGCCGGGACAGGGATTTTCGGGCCCGGCTGGCCGCCGAGGACGCCGGGGAACTCCACGCCCGGCTGGCCGCCGTGGACCCCTTGACGGCCGCCCGGGTCAGCCCGGCCGACCGGGTGCGCCTGGAACGGGCCCTGGAGGTCCATCACCTCACCGGCCGGCCCATCTCCCAGTGGCAGCGGGAACACGGCCTTAAGGACAAGCCCTTTGAGACCCTGACCCTGGTTCTGGACCGGCCGCCGGAGGAACTGGAAGTCCGCCTGCGCAGGCGCACCGGCCTGATGTTTGAAAAGGGCCTTAAGGATGAAGTGGAAAAATTGCTCCAGGCCGGCTGGGATCCGGCCTTGAAACCCTTCGGAGCCATAGGTTACCGGGAAACCCTGGACCATATCCGGGGCCTTATCAGCCTGGACCGGGCCCAAGAAAAGACCTTCCTGGCCACCCGGCGTTACGCCAAGCGCCAGCGCACCTGGTTCCGCGGGCAGATGCCGGAGGCCCTTTGGTTCCACCCGGACCAGGAGGCCGAGATCCTGGAACTGCTCCGCGATTTTTTCCGCCCGTCCCAAGGGCCGGGAAAAGAGGAGAAAAAATGACCCGGGAAGTGAAAACCCGAGAAGTGAAGATAGGTCCGGTGAGCTTCGGGGGCGGGATGGGCCTAGCCCTTATCGCCGGCCCCTGCGTCATTG
This sequence comes from Candidatus Adiutrix sp., assembly GCA_031283395.1. The sequence continues at coordinate 665 of JAITBV010000005.1, read as the reverse complement.
AATCAGCCGCCTTAATTGACGAGACAGCGGCCGCCCTTAAGGAAATATCGGTCCGCCTGGGCCTGGGCCTGGTCTTCAAGGCCAGTTTTGACAAGGCCAACCGTTCCAGCGTCCGCTCCTTCCGGGGGCCCGGCCTGGAAAAGGGCCTGGCCGCCTTGGCCGAGGTCAGGTCCAAATACGGCCTCCCTATATTAAGCGACATCCACGAGACCTGGCAGGTCGCGCCGGCGGCGGAAGTATTGGACGCCCTCCAGGTTCCGGCCTTCCTGGCCCGCCAGACCGACCTCCTGGCCGCCGCGGCCAGGAGCGGCCGCCCGGTCCATCTCAAGAAAGGCCAGTTCATGGCCCCGGAGGAAATGGCCCAGGCCGCAACCAAGCTGGAAGACCAGCCGGGCTTTGCCGGGCTCCTCCTGGGCGAGCGCGGCTCCACTTTCGGCTATCACAACCTGGTGGTGGACATGCGGTCCCTCCCGATCATGGCCGAGACGGGCTGGCCGGTGATCTTCGACGCCACCCACTCGGTGCAGAGGCCGGCCGCCGGAGGCCTGGCCTCAGGCGGCGACCGCCGTTTCGTGCCTACCCTGGCCCGGGCCGCCGTGGCCGCGGGCCTGGACGGCCTCTTTTTGGAAACCCACCCCGACCCGGGCAAGGCTCTCTGCGACGGC
>JAITBV010000314.1 GCA_031283395.1 Candidatus Adiutrix sp. | reverse complement strand
ATATCTCGTCCCGCATGGGTGCCGGGGCCATCAGGCGCCGCCAGCGGTTGCGCAGGGCTATGGCCACGGCCCTCTTGGCCGCGCCCTGGCCGATGATGTAACGGTCCAGTTCGGCCACGATGCGCCGGGGGGTCAGTTCCGCGCTCTGGGCGGTGAATTCGCTCATGCCAGGGTTTCCAGGATCACGTTCCGGTTGGTGTAGATGCAGAGCCCGGCGGCTATGTCCATGGCCTCGGCGGCTATGTCGGCCGCGGACAGGTGCGGAGCCTGGCGGATCATGGCCCGGGCCGCGGCCAGGGCGTAGACGCCGCCGGAGCCGATGGCCAATAAGCCGTCGTCCGGCTCTATGACGTCGCCGGACCCGGACAAAAGGAGGCTGGACTGGCTGTCCACGGCCAGGAGCATGGCTTCCAGGCGCCTTAAGCTGCGGTCGGTGCGCCAGTCCTTGGCCAGTTCCACGGCCGAGCGCAAAAGCTGGCCGCTGTATTGGGACAGCTTGTCCTCGAAGCGCTCGAAGATGGTGAAGGCGTCGGCCGTGGCCCCGGCGAAACCGCAGATGATGCGGTCGTGGTGGAGGCGGCGGACCTTGCGGGCCGAATCCTTGATCACCGTGGGCCCCAGGGTCACCTGGCCGTCGCCACAGACGGCCACCCGCCCCCCGTGGCGGACGGCGATGATGGTGGTGCCTTCAAAACCGCCTTTCACGGTCTTAACCCCAATTGGGCCACGGTCATCGACCCCACGACCAGGAACACGATGAACAAGAGGACCATCACGGTCAAAAGGTCCGCGCCGCCCTTCAATTTCATCCAGGCCAGGGCCCGGTCCGGGTCATGGGGATAACGCCGCATGGCCTGCTCCAGGCGGCGGTCCACGGCCTTCCAGTAGAACCAGCGCCCGGTCAGGGACAAAGCCAGGCTGAAACTTGCGACCACGGCCAGGCCCAGGGCCTCGCGGTCGAAGCCTATGGCCCCCCTGAGGCCGGTCAGAAACACCCAGGCTAAAAAGCCCTCCAGGTACATGCGCCGATAGATGAACCAGAGCGGCCCGATAAACAGCGGAGGCCAGGTGAAGGTGAGCCTGAAGCCTTTCGCGTCAAAAAGGCTGAAACTCTCCTCAAAGAGCAGATAACGGTTCCCCACCACGGCCGCCCGGGCTTCGGCCAGGGTCGTGGCCGGAGGAACGGGGGCGGTCTCGGGGGGGCGGTCAGTCGGGTCGGTCATGGTTCTCGTTCCGGGCCCGGGGATGGGCCGCCCGATAGGCCCGCCGCAGCCTTTCCAGGTCCAGGTGGGTGTAGCGCTGGGTGGCGGCCAGGGAACTGTGGCCCAGCATTTCGCCTATGGCCTTCAAATCGGCCCCGGCCGACAACAGGTGGGTGGCGAAACTGTGGCGCAGGCTGTGGGGGCTGAAGGCCCCGTCAAGGCCGGCCCGGGCCAGGCGGGCGGCCAGCACCCTGCGCACTTCGCGGTCGCCGAGGCGCCGGCCCCTCCGGCCCAGGAAGAGGGCTTGGAGGCCGTCAGTCCCGGCCAGAAGGCCCCGGACCGCCAAATAGCCGGCCAGGGCCTCGGCGGCCGGCCGCCCGAAGGGCGCCAGCCTGTCCTTGCCCCCCTTGCCCCGCCGCACCAGGGCCACGCGCCGGGCCAGGTCCAGGTCGCCCAGGTCCAGGCCCACCAGTTCCCCCACCCGGAGCCCGGCCGAATAGACCAGTTCCAAAAGGGCCTGGTCGCGCCGGGCCAGGGGCTCGTCCGCCCGGCCTCCGGTCTCGGGATCCAGCAATATATCCATTTCCCGCTCGGTCAGAAAGAGGGCCTGCCGGGCCGTCATCTTGGGGCCGGGCGTTTCGGCGGCCGGGTTGTATTCCCCTTCGCCCTCCTTCAGGCGCCAGCGGTAGAAGGCCCTCAGGGCGGCCAGGGCCCGGCCCAGGGAGGTGTTGGCCAGGCCCCGGCCTTTCAGTTCGAAGATATAGGCCCTGATATCGGATTTGCCCGCCGCGGCCAGGTCCAGGTCCCGGCCGGCCAGAAAATCCGCGAAGGCCCGCGCCTCCCGCCCGTAGGCCCTGACGGTCCGGGGGGAACGCCCCCTGATCCCGGCCAAATAGGCTAGAAATTCCTCGATAAGGGGCTCCGGCCTCACCTGGGCACTTCCGGGTTTCCGGCCGCGTCGGCCAGGACCGGATGGCGATGGGAATAGAGGCGGTCGTCCAGCACCAGTTGCCGGGCCAGCCGGCGGCCGGGGTTGACCACCACCGGGCCCAGGAGGTTGGCGGTCAGGCCCCTGGGGTTTCCGGCCGGAATGGTGACTATGACAAAGAGGGACAGTTCCCCGGGCCCTCCCAGTTCCTCGGCCACGGCCGGGGGAATGGCCGGGGCGTAATCGGGCGTGAAGGCCAGGGGATTGACCATGACCAGGGCCAGGTCCGGGTCATCGACGCACTGGAGCCAGTAAAAGGGGCTGTCGTCCTGATAGCGGATGATGACGTAGTTTTCCAGGCCGCCCAGGCCCAACAGCCCGCCCAGCACCCTGACCACGGACTCTTCCGTAAATTCCATTTCCCCGAAGCGCTTGGTTACTATCTTTATCATGTTCGGACCATCCGCTTTTCAGGGCCTGGCCAGGAGGCCGGCCAAAACCTCCAGGTCGCTCAGGGAGACCTCGGTGGACCTTCGGTTCTGCTCCTGGATGCGTTGAAAGACTTCTTCGCGGTGGACGGCCAGGGCGGCCGGGGCGGTGATGCCCAGCCGGACCTGCCGGCCCTTGACTTCCACCACCTGCACCTTGACCTCGTCGCCGATGGCCACGGTCTCGCCTATTTTACGGGTCAGGATCAGCAAACCGCACCTATTGCCCTTTTACTCCGGGCCATAATACACCAGATGGGCGGCCGGCACAACCGGGGCCGGCCCCGCCGCGGCCCAGGGATATCAATCACTCCCCGGCGGGCCCGGCCAGGGCCTGGCGGACGGCTTCCTCCAGCCTGGGCATATTGATCTTGCCCAGGGGAGTCACCGGGATCTCGGCCAGGAAGACGGCCTGCTTGGGAAAGGCCAGTTCCGGCAGGCCCGCCTCTTTCAGGGCCTTCCACAACTGGGACAGATCCGGGTCGGGCTCGGAACTGACCAGGGCCAGCCTTTCGCCCTTGTGTTCGTCCTCCACGGCGACGACGGCCTGTATCCGGCCGGGCCAGAGGGCGGCGGCGACCTCCTCCACCGCGGCCAGGGAGATCATTTCCGCGCCGACCTTGGCGAAGCGCTTGAAGCGGCCCTTGATCCAGACGAAGCCGTCCTCGTCCATCTCCACTATGTCGCCGGTGTCGTGCCAGCCGTCGGCCGGGGGCTGGATCACCCCGGGCTGGTCGGGCAGAAGGTACCCCAGCATGACGTTGGGGCCTTTGACCACGAGCCTGCCGCCGCGCTCCACCCCCTCCACGGGGATGATCCTGGCGCTGATGCCCGGAAGCAGGCGGCCCACGGAGCCGGCCTTGTAGTGGAAGGGGGTGTTGACGGACAGGACCGGGGTGGTCTCGCTGACCCCGTAACCCTCGAAGATGCGGAGGCCGAATTTTTCAGAGTAGAGCGCCTGGGTCCGGGGCTTGACCTTTTCAGCCCCGGAGATCATGAAGCGCAGCCGGGCCAGGTCGTAGGAGTCGGCGTTGCGGCCCCAGGCCCAGGCGAAGGTGTCGCTGGCCAGGGTCACGGTGGCCCGGGTGTCGTAGATCAGTTCCGGTATCAGGTGCGACGAGATCGGGGTGAGATAGTTGAAGAGCCGGACCCCGTGGAGGACGGGATAGATGGAGCAAAGGGTCAGGCCCATGGAATGGAACATGGGCATGGCATTGAAGAAGATGTCGTTCTCGTTCATGGGCAGGCGGTATTTGAACTGGTAGTTGTTGGCCATGACGTTCGCGTGGCTCAGCACCACCCCCTTGGGCCGCCCCTCGGAGCCGGAGGTGAAGACTATGGCGGCCGGCGAAAGGGCCTCGGCCGGCCGGGCCGGGACCAGGCGGGCGGCCAGTTTTTCGGCCGGGGAATAGCTGAGGTCTTCCACGTAGAGCAGCCGGACCCCGAGGTTCTCGGCCAGGGGCCCCAGGCCGGTGGTTTCCAGAAAGCGGCGGGAGGTCAGGACCGTGGAAATGCGGGCCGTGGCCACGGCCGAGGTCAGGGGGGCCGGGCCCTGGCTGTAATTGAGGAGCACCGCGGTCCGGCCCTCGGACCAGAGGCCGAAGAGGGCCAGGCTAAGGTGGTTGGAATTGGGGAGCATCAGGCCCACGTTCTCCCCCCTCCGGCTCACGGCGGCCAGGCGCCGCCCCACCAGGCGGGCTCCGCGTTCTATTTGGGCATAGGTCAGGGGCCGGCGGTCCACGTCTTCCAGAATGACGCGGCCCGGGCCGAATTTACGGGCCGCGTCCTTAAGGGCCGTCCAGAGGTTCCGTTCCAGGTCCGCGCTGTTCAGAAGGCTTTCGCACATCAGGTCGTAGAGGGCGGTGGTCACCCGGTGCCGGTGCTCGCGCTGGGTCTCGTCGGACGTTTCCGGGCAGTCCAGGGACCGGGGGGGGTGGACGGTCAGGGAGACCTTGCCCCGGACCGGATGGAGCAGCAGGGGCCGGAAACGGCTATGGCGGCGGTATTGCAGGCCATCCAAAACCACCGGCACGATGCGGGCCCGGCTTTTTTGGGCGATCAGGCCGGGGCCCTCGTAGATCTTCATCAGGCTCCCGGTGTCCGTGATGCGGCCTTCGGGAAAGATGACCACGGTCTCCCCGGCCTGGAGGCTCTCGATGAGCCCCCGGGCGGCCAGGGGCTGGGCGGGGTTGACGGGCAGGGCCTTGATGGTGCGGAGAAAGGGCTTGAGCCACCAGGCTTCGGCCCACTTGGTGTCAATGGCGAAGGTCAGGCGGCCGGGCAGGAAGGCCACCAGAAACGGCACGTCCATGAAGGAGGTGTGGTTGGCCACCACCAGGGTCGGGCCCTTTTCCAGGGCGGCGAAATGCTGGAAGCCCGCCAGACGGGGCCGGTAAACAACTTTCAGGAGAAAGGCGGTGACTTTTTTCAGCCTCTCTTCGGAAAGGTGGAACATATAGGCCACCCCGGCCACTTTCAAAACCAGGACCAGGCACAAGATGGAGAACAGGCCCGGGTGGAGCCCGGCCCGGAGGGCGGCCCCCAGGGCCAGGGCGGCCAGGACGGCATACAGGGCCAGAGCCCGGGGGTTACGGCAAGGGTTCATCGGCTTCATCCTTCCACGTTTACGAATCGGCCCCCGCCACCGGCCGGGCCTTTTTTATCTTGGGATCGATATTCGTCAACAGCAAGAGCACCCGGCCGGCCCCGGTCAGGCTGACCCTCCGCCGCCACCGGCTGAAACAGACCAGTCCCAGGACGGCCAGGCGGCCGGCGAAAGCCCCGGCCCGGGCGTCGGCCTTATAGGGGTGCCAACCCCGGGGGCGGCCGCTTAAGGCCTTAAGGAGCCCCAGGTCGTCCTCGGCCAGACCCAGGGATTCCAAAATGCGTTCGGGCGATCTGAGTTCCTGGTTCCAGGCCGCCAGGCGCCCGGCCAGGGCCCGGCCCACGGTCCGGCCCCGGGAGCGGAGGCGCTGGCGGTCCAGCCAGGAGATCTTTTTTATTTTTAAAACCCCGGGGCTCCCAGGCTCCGGCCGGCCGGCCGCCCTCACCCGACCAGGCTCCAGGGCCAGAGGTCGGCCGGCTCGGCGGTGAAAGTCATCTCCCGCCGGCGGGTGGGGTGGGTCAAAGTCAGGGAACTGGCCCAGAGGCCGATGGCCGGGCCCGGCCCGGCCAGGGGGCTCCGATAGCGGGCGTCGCCGGCCACCGGCAGGCCCAGGGCGGACAACTGGGCCCGGATCTGGTGCTTGAATCCCGTTTCCAGGTCCACTTCCAAAAGGCTCAAGGGCCCGATCCGGCGCGCCAGGCGCCAGGTCAGGACCGCCTCGGCCCCGGCCTCGCCCGGCCCGGCCGGCCGGGTCATATCCCCGTCCCGCACCAGTATCTGGCCCAGGCGGCCCCGGGGCCCCGGCGGCGAGCCGGTGACCAGGGCCAGATAGAGCTTCCTTATCCGGCGCTCCCGGAATTCGCGGCTCAGGCGGGCGGCCGCCTTGGAGGTCTTGGCCAGGGCCATGACCCCGCCCACGGCCCGGTCCAGGCGGTGGACCAGGCCCACAAAGGCCCGCCCCGGCTTGTTCCGGGCCAGGTAGTCCCCGGCCCAGGTCAAAAGGTCGGGCCGGGCGCTGCCGTCAGGCTGGGCCAGGCGCCCGGGCGGCTTTTGAACTATCAAAAGGTGGTTGTCTTCGTATATAATGGGCGGCGCGGACATCCCTTTATTATATATGGGAGGGCTGGCCGGAACAAGGAATTTTTCAAGGCGGCGAAAAGCATGGCCCCCGGAAGACGCGAGACCAAAGACGCCCTGATCGCCGAATTCGCCGCGGCCGGCCTTGAACTTTCAGCCCCCGAGGCTGAAAAATTCTGGCGCCTCCACCTGCTTCTGGCCAAAAGGAACCCCGAAGGCGACCTGACCCGCATCCGGGGCTTTTACAACCTTGTGCATAAGCACTATATCGACGGGGCCCTGGCCGCGGAATTCATGGACCCCCGGGGCCTGACCCTGGACCTGGGCAGCGGGGCCGGCTTCCCGGGCCTGCCCCTGGCCATCCGCCGCCCCCGCTGACCCCTGATCCTGGCCGAGCCCCGGGCCCGCCGCCTGGCCTTCATCGAGGAGGCCGCGGCCCTCCTGGCCCTGGACAATGTCTCGGTCTATCCCCACAAGGTGGGCCCGCGTTTCGACCGGGCCGTGGACAACCTGGTCAGCCGCGATTTCGAGCCCGCGGCGGCCACCCTGGCCCGGGCCGCGGCCTGGCTGCCCCCGGGCGGCCGGGTCTATCTGATGAAGGGGCCCCGGGTGGACCGGGAACTACAGGCGGCGGCCCGGGAACCGCAGTGGGCCGAGTTCGAGCTGGAGAGCGACCGGGCCTACACCCTGGGGCCGGGCGGCCTTGAGCGCCGCCTCCTCACCTGGCGGAAGAAGGGGCCGGCCGGAGAACGGACCCCGATGGCGCGGGCCCCGGTGGAAATAGCCAGCCGCCAGAACCCCCGCTACAAGGGCTGGCTGAAACTCCTCACCGGCCGCGGCCAGGCCAAAAGCGGCCAGGCCCTGGTGGCCGGGGCCAAGTTCATCCGGGAGAT
>JAITBV010000309.1 GCA_031283395.1 Candidatus Adiutrix sp. | reverse complement strand
TCGCCATCCTCTCAAAAAGGCCGGGGGCTTGACCACCCGCGCGGCCGCTCTGGGCCCTTTTCAGAGACCCTCCTGGTCAAACGAGGCCCCTGGGCTCCGGGCCGATAGGGGCCCGGAGCCGCCGGAACCTCGAAACGGAATCAGTCCTGCCACTCCTTGGGCAGAAATTTGATCCGGGCGCGTCCGGAGTCGGTGAGGCTGTACTTGTAGCGGGCCTCGCCGGCTTCGTCGATGTAGGGATCGCAACCCTCGATGAGGGCCGTGGCCTTGACGGCCATGAGGTGCTCCTCCATTTTATCCAGGCTGAACTGTCCTTCGCCTTTGTAGTCGTCGCCCAGCCCCTCAAAAATGGCTTTGGTGGTCATGGGCTGCCCGCCGGACTTTTTGTAAAGGACATACAAAATCTTGAAACGCAAAGGTAGCGTCGTCATGAATTATCCTCCCTGCCGTCAATCGCGCAGCTTGAAAAGTTCTCTGGGGTTGATGGAGACCAGAATGGCCCCGATACTGATCACCACGGCGCCCACCCAGGCATTGCCGGTGATGCCGGCTTCACGGCCCATAATGATGGACATGATGTAACCGAAGAAAACACCCCAGAAAGCATAGGTGACGTTGAAGGCCATGGCCCGGGCCACCCCGCAGGTGTGCAGGGCGCGATACCAGGCCACATAGGATAAGCCGCCGAAAAAGCCGCCTAAAATGCACAGCCAGATGGCCGGGCTACTGATGTTTCCCACAGTTGCCAAAACCAGAGCCCAGCCGGTGACGACTTCGCCCTGGAAAACGGCCTCCTGGGAGCCGATATAAAGGCCGATGCCGGGCAGCACTATCACACCCAGGACCAGGGCGCTGAAACCTTCACGAATGCCCAGAGCCACATCGGGATCCAGCATATCCATGCCGTAGGTGGAAATAAGACCCTCAGTGGCCCAGCCGACGCAGGCCAGGGTGGCCAGGGCGATGCCGAGCATGAAATTCGGCGCGGTGCCGGGGTCGTCCCAGGCGATGACCAGGGAGCCGCAGATACAGGCCGCCACTCCGATCCAAACTCGCGCCGGATTCTTTTCTCTGAGGAAAATCGTCGCCAGAACCGCGGCCAAGGCCGGATATGAGGCCGTTATGGGCAGCGAATACACGGCGCCGGCGAAGGTGACCCCCAGAAGGTAGCCGCTCATGCCGATGGGGCCGCCAAAGATAGCCGCCACGCAGACCATCTTGCCCGGGGTGGTGGACAGGCTACGCCCGTATTCCTTGAACTTGCCTTTCATGGTGTTGAAACCGCCGACCCACAGGGCCGCGCAAAAATCGTGGAGAAAAGCCAGGGTCAAGCCGGCGGCCACATAGAAGAAAAGCACCATGTAGTCATACTGGGCCGCGGCCGCATCGGCGGTGGCGCCGGCCGCCGCCAGTTTGTCGGGGATGGTTTCAGGGGGCAAGAGAGTCGTAAAGGGGGCAAAATTCAGGGCTTCCCAGAGAACCGTGCCCGAGGCCCCCCAGGTCATGCCGGAGACGATGCCCGTGATAATGCCGATCTTGGCCAGCCTGAGCTGTTTAGATTCCAAGAGTTGCAGCGCGTTCTCAGCCATAATGTATCCACCTTCCTTTGGGGTGCGCCCCGGCCCCAAGGGCCGGGCGAGTCGTCAGAATCAAACTTTTTCTATTATCGCGGCCAGGTCGGCCTTGTGGGCCTCGATCCAATCCATAAGGCGGGTTATGTGCAGCAGATAGTAAAGAGCCTCGTAGTCGTTGACCAGGGCCGGATCTTCATAAAAGTACAGGGCGGTGCACCAGTTGATGAGGTACTGAAGGGCCGCGCCCATCATGGCCGGGAAGTGTTCCTTTTCCGTGGCGTTCAAGGGTTCCAGCCGGCTCAGATCCTTAAGCTGCCGGTTATAGCCCTCCAGAAAATAGCGGCAGTCGTCCAGGCGAAGAATGCCGTCGCTTTCAGGACGCCAGGAGGAACAACAGTAGATGAGGGCAAAGGCGATGTCGAAGAGCCGGACATCGATCTTGGACCAGTCGAAATCGAAAATGCCGGTGCAGTCTTCCCCCTGCCATTTGACATTGCCGGCATGGAGGTCGCTGTGGATGGGGGCTTCCGGCATTTTGGCGAAAGCCGCATCGGGTATCTGGTTCTTTTTGACGTTGGCCAGGATATCCGGCAGACGGGAATTGAAATAGGAATGGAAGGCCGAACCGGACACATCGCGGCCGGCCAGCCTGGTGAATAGTTCCAGGAAAGTCGGCAAAAGATGCTGGATCTTGGGCTCGGCCTTGGCCGCCTGGCCGGGGTCGAAACCGAAACCGAAGTTATGGAAACGGGCCTGGAGGGCGCCGAGGTTCCGGAATTCGGCGGGTGTGTTTTCATTCTGGACCCAGGTGTAACGGTCCTCGCCGGGCAGGTAGTCATAGACGGCGAAATAACGCTTGAGGTCCTTGCCGTTTTCATCCTGGTCCACCAGGTCGACCATGGTGGTGCCGTTCCGGGACGTGTAAACCTTGGCCGCCTCCTTGAGCCCGTTGTTCAGACCGTAATTGATCAGATTATGTTCATAGAGGATGTCGCCGGGGTTGGCCTCGCTGTTGAACTTGGCCTTGTATTTGCGGACGAAATAATCCTCGATCCGGCCGTCCTTTTCACAGACCACTCCGAAGCTGCGGTTGACGTAGCCGCCGAAAATTTCGTAGATCTCCAGCACCCGGCCCAGGTCGTAGTATTCTTCGACCACTTCCTTGATTTGGGCCCGGATGAAGGTCATGTCGCTGGCGTCGTAAACGGCCTTGGCTTTCTTTAAAAGCTGGGCCGCGTCAATGTATTGGGCATTGGCCGCGGCGGCGGTGTGGGGCTTGAAAAGCAGCATATTCGAAGTGTCCATCTTCTTCCCCATAAACAATATCTCCTTCTCCAGTTTTTCTCAGCCCGGAAAAAACTCCAGGAGTTCGGTCAGACTGTCCCCGACCCGCCAGGCCCCCGAAGCGGTCAATCCAGCCCGGTCATGTCCGCCGGTGGTCACGGCGAAAGACCTTACCCCGGCCGAGGTCGCGCATATTATATCACCTTTGGAATCGCCGATGTAAACCGCCTCCTCCGGCTTGGCCCCCAACAGGTCCAGAGCGCGGAGCAGCATGTCCGGGGCCGGTTTGGGGCGGACCACATCAAGCTGGCCGACCACGGCCTGGAAAACAGGTTCCAGGCCGAGGGCGGCCAGAGCCCGCCGGGGCCGGTCGCGGTTGGAGGCCAGGGCCAGGCCGATCCCCCGCGCCTGAAGAGCCTCCAGGGTCTCCCGGCTCCCCGGATAAAGGGCCATGGCCGCATATTCCCGATCGGCCAGGCGGTCGCGGTATACCTCATACCAAGCCGGGTCATAACGGCCCCAGAGGGCCCGCCAGAGGGATTCAAAAGTCACGTTGGGGGCGCTCTGTTCCGCGGCCAGCACCGCCTCGCGGGTGACTTCGGGGAGGCCGAATTCCCCGGCCAAAAGGTTGGCGCTGGTCATCAAGGGGCCGATGGAATCGATCAGCGTCATGTCCAGGTCGAAAATGGCGTATCTAAGCCGCATGAGTTTCGTCATAAGAAACCGGACGCGTCCCTAACGCGCCAGAAAGCCCTGGCTGGGATTGAAATCAGGATTGATCATCGGCACTCCCAGCTCCATTTCGGTTTCCTCGATGAATTTTCGGAGATCCTGGGTCACGGAGGCGGGCAGGGGTTCGACCTTGTGGGTCGCCAGCACTTCCTTGGCTTTTTCCAGGGCCAGCTTGTAGCAATCGGGCGAGCCGAGTTTTTTCCAGGCCTCCATGTTCATACGGTCGAAAAACTTGGGCCGGCTCTGGGACTTCATGTATTTGCGGGTCAGCGGGGTCACCATGTAGTTGCCG
>JAITBV010000244.1 GCA_031283395.1 Candidatus Adiutrix sp. | reverse complement strand
GCCTCGGCCAGGGCCGCCTGAAAGGTCAGGCCGTCCCGGGTCATGCGGGAGAGGATGTAGTTGGTGGTGCCGTTGAGAATGCCGAAAATATGGCGGAAGCGATTGGCCGACAGGCCCTCCTTGAGGGTGCGGATGATGGGTATCCCCCCGGCCACGGCCGCTTCAAAGAGGACTTCGACCTTGTGGCGGGCCGCGGCGGCGAATATTTCCCGGCCGTGGTGGGCCAGGAGGGCCTTGTTGGCCGTCACCACGTGCTGTCCGCTTTCCAGGGCCTCCAGCACCAGGGTCCGGGCCGGCTCCAGGCCGCCAAGGAGTTCCACCACCACCCGGATCTTACGGTTGCCCACTATCTGGCGGGGGTCGGTGGTCAGGAGGTCCGCCGGCGGGTTGTAGGGCCGGTCGGCCTCGGGCCGGCGCACGGCGATCTTCAGCAGGTCCAGGGTCCAGCCCATTTTTTCATTGATGAAGTCGTGGTCCTCCAGGAGCATCTTGGCCACTCCCGCCCCCACGTTGCCGCAGCCCAGAAGGCCCACCGTCGTTTTTATTTCGGTCACGTCCTGTCCTCTCCACGTACGGCGAATCAGAGCATTTTTCAAATGACTTTTGATGGGAGATCAGCTAGCCGGCGAAGCTGGTTCACTTGATAGAGTCAAGCACCACTTGGTCCTCCGGGCTCCCTTCCCGGCCCTGGAAGTGGACGTTGACCCGCTCGGTCAAGGCGGTATCGACCTTGAACGGGGCGTAGTCGGCGTGGATCGGCATTTCCCGGCGGCCCCTGTCCACCAGCACGGCCAGTTCAATGCGGGCCGGCCGGCCGAAATCGGCCAGGGCCTCCAGGGCCGCGCGGACGGTGCGGCCGGTGAAGAGCACGTCGTCCACCAGCACCACCCGGCGGTCGTCGAGGCTGAAGCTGATTTCCGTGGGGCCGATTTTGGGCAGGGCCCGGGCCCTGGTCCAATCGTCGCGATAGAGGTTTATGTCCAGGGTGCCCCGGGCGGGCGGGCGGCCCAGCTTGAGGCTGATGAGTTCCGCCAGGCGGTCGCTCAGGCCCAGGCCGCCCCGGCGGATGCCCAGGAGCACCGGCTCTTCGGGCCAGGCGGCCAGGATGTCGGCGGCCAGGGCGGCCAGGGCCTTGGCCATTTCTTCTTTTCCATAAAGCAAGCGGCTCAATTTTTTCTCCGTTTTCTTCCAGGCGCCGTGGGCGCTTCAATTATGAATGATCTCCCTGCCATATGAGAAGATGGCGCCGTTGGGCACATCGGTGAAGACCTTGGTTCCGTAGGCCAGGGCCTGGCGTTCTACTATCATGTCCGGCCAGGGGCCGAACTCCGCTCCGGCGCTCTTTAAAAAAGCCAGGGCCGTGGGGGTGACGGTCTCCCCGGAGCCGGCCAGGGAGGTCACGGCCACCCCGGGCAGCATTTTCAGAACAGCCGGGGCCGGGGAGGGCAAAAGGCCGTGGCGGCAATGGATGGCTCCGTCGCGGAGGGGCAGGGGACCGCAGACGAAGCGGCCGGGGGCCAGGCGGTCCAGGAGCAGGGCGGCCAGGCCGATGTCCAGGAGGCTGTCCAAGGCGCCGACTTCATGGAAGTGTATATCTTCGGGCCGGCGGCCGTGGACCGCGCCTTCGGCTTCAGCCAAAAGCCGGAAGGTCCGGACAGCCAGGTCCCTGGCCGTCCCGCTTAAGGCGGTGGCGGCCAGGAAGGTCTCAATGTCTTTCAGGTTCCGGTGTTCGCGCTCCTCGGGCAGTTCGACCGAAAGGCTCAGGCCGGTGATCTCGCCCACCATTTTTTCCACCAGGGCCACCGGGCCGGCCAAATGGCCGAGGTTCAGGATGGCCAAGAGCTCGGCCAGTTCCCCCGGGGCGGTCCCGGCCAGGCCCAGGAGCCCGGCTGCCAGTATATCGCCGGCCAGGCCGCTCTGGGGCCGGATGACCAGGATGGACCCCGCGGGGTTATGGCGGTCTTGATCGCGGGTCATGGATTTCCATTCGTTGATAAATTAAGGCCAGAGGATTATAATGGAAATTTGCGTTCCGGGCAATCGATTTGAAAGTGAAGGAGAATCATAATGGCGGTGAAGGGTTTCCGGGCCGCGGCCGTGGCCGCGAACATGAGATATAAGGACCGTCTGGACCTGGGCCTGATCATGGCCGAAGCCCCGGCGGCCTGGGCCGGGGTCTTCACCCGCAATATCTGCCAGGCCGCTCCGGTGATCTGGTCGATCCAGGGGGCGGCCCGGGGTAGGGGGCGGGCCTTTCTGGTCAATGCCGGCCAGGCCAATGCCCAGACCGGCCGACCGGGCGAGGCCGATTGCCGCCGCTCGGCCGAGGCCCTGGGCGCCCTTCTGGGCCTTGCGCCGGAAGAGATGCTCCTGGCCTCCACCGGGATCATCGGCCAGCCTGTGAACATGGAGGCCCTGACCGCCGCCCTGCCCGCCCTGGCGGCCGGGCTGAGCCCGGATGGCCTGTTTGATTTCGCGGAGGCCATTCTGACCACCGACACCCGGGCCAAGACCGCGGCCGGGGAATTTGAGATGAACGGCCGGCCTGTCGCCGTGTGGGGCTGCGCCAAGGGTTCGGGCATGATGGCCCCCGACATGGCCACCATGCTGGCTTTTCTGCTAACCGACGCCGAGCTTGAGCCCGGGCTCCTGAAAGAAGTGCTGGCCGAGGGGGCGGAATTGAGCTTCAACCGGGTCACGGTCGATGGCGACACCTCCACCAACGACTGCCTGTTGGCCATGGCCTCCGGAGCGGCCGGGGCCGGGCCGGTGACCGGCGGGGCGGCCCTGGAGGGGTTCCGGGCCGCGGCCTTCGGCGTCATGCGCTCCCTGGCCCGCCAGATCGCCCAGGACGGCGAAGGGGCCACCCGCCTGGTGACCATCAGGGTGCGGGGGGCGGCCACGGCGGCCGAGGCCCGGCTGGCCGCCCGCACCGTGGCCGAATCCCCCCTGGTCAAGACGGCCTTCTTCGGCGGCGACGCCAACTGGGGCCGGCTCTGCATGGCCCTGGGCCGCAGCGGGGCCCGCTTCGACCCCTACGCCGTGGATATCGACCTAGACGAAGTGCCCTGGATCAGGGACGGGGTGGATAACGGCCAGGAGGCCGCGGCCTCGGCGGTGATGAAGAAGCCGGAATACGTGGTGGACATTGACCTTAAGGCCGGCCCTGGCGAATACGAAGCCCTGACCTGCGATTTGTCCCCGGAATACGTGGCCATCAACGGCTCCTATAGGTCGTGAACCATTGTTTGGCTACAGCGTCCTAGATATTTATTATGACCGTTCTTCCGCTTATAAAATCAGTTTCCCCGGTGGTGGATCAGCCATGATCTGTTCCTTTCGGGGATTTATATAAATCAGCGAACTGTTACCAGGCTGCTGATTACGGCTATACACATTTCTTCCAATCGTATCCCCAGACGAGTCTGAGGTTGAACTATAGCCTTGTTTTCCATCCTAATCTTAAACCGGCCGGCTCGCCAAAATGTGATCCCGGCATCATCTTTCAGGCAGGCGGGTAGCGGTGCCCCAAAGCCTCTCTTTTCGCCAGGCTTAACCAAAGCACAATCCAAAGCCTTCCAAAAGCCTCTTTCTTTATTATCAGCGTCAAATTCCACAATCGTAAAATCTGTCTTGCGGCCGCCCAGATGGGTTTCGGTCCGTAGATCCAGAGTTTCGCCAACCTTGAGAGCTTGAGGCTCAAAGACATCGTTTTGGTCTCCTACTCCTCGCCTCACTTCTAACTCTCTTAGTGTTCCCTGTTTCTCGCCCCCCATGGTGAACAGCCATTGACGCCCGGATTTTTTTCCATCCTCCATCAACTCGTAGATTGAACTCAAGGGTAGCCGGTTATTGGCGATTCGGCCCACGAAATCGGCCGGCAAATTTGCCAATCCGCTTAGCCCGGTTATGGCGTTGTAGCTTAAATCAAGCCTTTTTAAATTGGGCCAGAATGATAAATCTATCGGCCCGGAAAGTTTGGCCTCTTTTGCGCTCAAAATATTTAAACCAGAGAGATGCTCCAGCCATTTCAAGCTGTTTATATCGCTCACATCTAAATAGATTTCCTTCAGCGAACGGCTGGCCTGAGCCAGGCCGGAAGCGTCACTTAAAGGATTCTTGTTCAAATTCAAG
Source organism: Candidatus Adiutrix sp. (assembly GCA_031283395.1). Next base: position 113 of record JAITBV010000244.1, on the reverse strand, counting down.
ACTTCAAGGCTAGTAAGGCCATCCAGCATATCAACCTTTTCCAGCTTGTTTTCGCTTAAATCCAGGTATTCCAAATTATAGAGCCCTTTGAGCCCGGCATAATTGGTTATTTT
>JAITBV010000165.1 GCA_031283395.1 Candidatus Adiutrix sp. | reverse complement strand
CGGCAAAGGATCGTTTGGGCTCTAAACCCTCATAGCCGGGTGCGACTCCCGGGCCCTCCGCCAATTTTTACTTTTTATCACTTTTTAAGGAGAGAGCGGTGGCCTTCTCGCCGTCCGCTCCGTTCCACTTCGCGGCCGTCCGCTCGGCGCACCGCCCTGCCCCACCCTTTTCCTTACTGACCTGGGGAGAAAGCCAGCCGGAAACCAAGGCTGACGTAGCGGTAGTCCGGCGTGAACCTGAAGCGGATGGCAGACCGGCAAAAATCGCCCGTGCCGTACCTACTGCCGCCCCGGAAGACCCGGTTGGAGCCCCCGGACGGACCAGTCGGGTCAGTCACCGCCTCCTCGGGGTATTCATCATACCAATCCTGCACCCACTCACAAACATTCCCATAAATGTCATATAAACCCCAAGGGTTGGGCTTCTTTTGACCAACCGGGTGCGCGTCTCTCCCGGAATTCCCGCCGGGTGCATGGTTTCCCCCAAACCAGGCATACTTGCCCAAAGCTTTCTCTTTATCCCCAAAAAACCATTTCGTCTTAGTCCCGGCCCGGGCCGCATGTTCCCATTCCGCCTCCGTGGGCAAACGATACTTCTTCCCGCCCTCCTTCTCGTTCAATTTCTGAATGAATTTCTGCGCGTCATCCCAACTCACCATTTCCACCGGATTGGTCCGCCCTGTGTTTTTGGATGGATTGCTCCCCTCACCCATCACCGCCACCCATTGCTCCTGGGTCACCTCATACTTGCCCAAATAAAAGGGACGACTGATCGTTACCAGGCGTTCCACATCTTTGGCCGGTTGAACCACTTCGCCAAAATCGTTCTTAACCGCTTCAGCCGCAGTCACCACCCCACGACTGAATTGGCCGGACGGAATCAGCACAAAATCCATACCGATACTGTTGGTGAAAGTTTTCTCCTGGGCCTGAACCGGCCCACATAAAACCACGCCAGCCAAAAGGCTGAACAACAAAAAACCGATTGTTTGTTTCACCGAAAATGATGCTAAACGCCTGAACATGACGAACCTCCGAAATTGGATTGATGAATACAAGAAAAGACAAAGGAAGGGCAAAAAAATGCTAAACCTAGCCGGCGCTTGAAGGGCTTTATAATGAAGGGGTATTTATTGGCGAGAAGTTTGTAGAGCAATACTGGCATGAACGCCGTCCTGCAGAATACTGGGTGGCCTCTAAATTAAAGAGGCCGGGCGCTAGAAACAACTATCTGAGTTGCGAACCTATTCCCTTACGGTATTGTATTCAGTCCACGCCCGGCCGTATCACCTCAAATAGACAGAAAACAAAAAGACACGGCTACGGGCGTGCGACCGCAGATAGGTATTTCTAGTACCTGTGTAGAATTATACTATAAAGGCCAAGGGAAAGTCAAAAATGACAAGAGGGCAAAATCTTGCTGTTCCGTGGGTGCCAGGTGGGTGCCGGAGCCCTAAAACGCTTCAAGAGGTTTACCTAAACTCAGCTACCGTCCATTCTCTTGACAAAATATTTAGACAGGGCTAAACTCTGCGGCAGTGTAAAAGTTTTCCACAATAACGCTCTTCTGGACCCGCCATGCTGGAAAATGTCAACTCCGCCCGTCAGGCCAAGCGCTATTACCGCAAAAAACTGGACCTTCTGACCCTCCTGGAAAAAATGAAACTCTGGCCGGCCCGCTCCGGCTTTCTTCACGGCCTCAGAGAAATCGAACGGCAGGGAGAAGTCGCGATTCTAACCACCCACTGCGGCCGCCGTTTCAAGGTGCGCAATTCCCGTCGCAGCCGGGCCGCCCGCTGGCTGCGGGGCAAATTTTACCAGGCGCCCTGTCCGGCCTGCGCCGTGCCTCAATGGAAGCTCGACAAATATGGAGCCACCTTTTTCAGCCGCCGCCAGGGTTCCTTTTTGCATGAAAACACTTAAAAGATTCAATATGGAGTGAACGACAGTGACTGGTTGGAGCAAAGAACAGGGGCGGCGACTTAAAGAACTGGACGCGGACGAAGAAACTATGGGGCGGGATTTCCCCGACCGGGCCGAGCGCGACCAGGTCTTTCAGTTCCTGGAAAAAGAGATGGCCCGGGCCGCGGCCGAAGGGCTCCGGCGCCATCTGGCCTCCGGCGGCCGCCCGGAGCTGGCCAGGCTCCGGGAAAAACTGGCCGCCGCCCTGGCCTCGGCCGGCTTCACCGAAGTGGAAACCCCCCTCACAGTTTCCCGGTCCCTCCTGGAACGCATGGGCCTCGGGCCTGAACACAGCCTTAACCGGCAGATATTCTGGCTGGACCGGAACAAGGCCCTTCGGCCCATGCTGGCCCCTAATCTTTACTATCTCCTGGTGGATCTCCTGCGTCTGGCCCCCCACCCGGTCTCCATTTTTGAAATCGGCCCCTGTCTGCGCAAGGAGACCCAGGGGGCCAAACACGCCACCGAATTCACCATGCTCAACCTGGTGGAAATGGGCCTGCCTCTCCCGGCCCGCCGGGAGAGGATCCGGGAACTGGCCGACTTGGTTTTAAATACCGCCGGACTACCGGCCTCAAAGTGCCGCCTGACCCTCGTGGATTCCGGAGTTTACGGAGAAACCCTGGATGTGGAAAGCCCTGACGGCCTGGAACTGGCCAGCACGGCCATGGGGCCGCATCCTCTGGACGCCAACTGGGGCCTGATGGATATGCCCTGGATAGGTTTGGGCTTCGGCCTGGAACGCCTGGTCATGGCCCTGGCGGCTGGAAGGGGGCAAACCCTGAACCCCTTGCGAGCCGGCCGCAGCCTTGCCTACCTGGCCGGTTTCCGCCTCAATATCCAGGGCTGAACCGGCATGGCTCGGCCCCTGACCGCCCTTCTGTCCCGGATCCTGGCCGGGTCCGCCCCGACCAGGACCGACCTTGTCACCCTTTTGAGCCTGACCCGGCCGGAAGAACGGGCTGAAGTCCAAACCGCGGCCCGGGCCCAGAGGGCCCGCCACAGCGGAGATCTCATCCACACCTACGGCTTTGTCTATATTGGCACTTTCTGCCGCAACGCCTGCCGCTTCTGCGCCTTCCGCCGCGACAACCCCCTGGCCCGGCGCTATCGCCTCTCCCAACCGGAGATTCTGGCCGCGGCCCGGGATTTGGCCTCCCAGGGCGTCAATCTTATCGACCTGACCCTGGGCGAAGACCAAAAGGCCGACCAGCCGGATTTTTTCAGGGAAACAGCCGAACTCATCCGCCAGGTGGCCCGGGTGACCGGGCTCCCGGTCATGGTTTCCCCGGGGGTGGCCGAAGATGAAGCTTTGACGGCTTACCGGAAAGCCGGGGCGACCTGGTACGCTTGTTACCAGGAAACCCACAACAGGGGGCTATTCAGCCGGCTCAGGCCGGGCCAGAGCTATGACCGGCGCTGGTCCGCCAAGCTGGCGGCCCGGACGAAAGGGCTATTGGTGGAGGAAGGGGTCTTGTGCGGAGCGGGCGAGAGCGCGGCCGACCTGGCCGACTCGGTCCTGGCCATGATGGAATTGGGAGCGGAACAGGTGAGGGGTATGGCCTATATGCCACCCCCGGAAGCGGCTGGAACCCCGCCCGGTCTATGGACGCCGGCCCCTTCGCCCGGAGAGGCCCGGAGGCGGGAACTGGACTTGATCGCCGTCCTGCGCCTGACCCGGCCCGAAGCCCTCATCCCGGCCTCCCTGGATGTTGAAGGCCTAGCCGGCCTGAGGGACCGCCTCCAAGCCGGAGCTGACGTCATAACCTCCCTGGTGCCGGCCGGGCACGGCCTGGCCGGGGTGGCCCAAGCGGAACTGGACATCGACAATCAAGCCCGCAGCCTGGCCGGCGTGAGGCCTGTTCTGAATGAGCTGGGGTTGAAGGCCGCCACAGCCGAAGATTACCGCCGCCGCCTGAAAATCCTGGCCCGAGCCCGGCTTCCATAATTGAAAGCCGGGCGCCTCTGTTTTGTCGACTCCCCTCTCAGAAGTCTCCGAAGTCGTTATCCATGGGCAGAGCCTTGTTGGCCGCGGCTGATTTTCCGCCAGCAGACGGGGCCGAGCGGAATTGGGAGGGAGGATTCAAGCGACGTGATGATGAGGAGTGGTGGCCGCCGCCCCCGGCTCCGTGGACCAAGATGCTTATGTCTTTGACCGCGGCCATAAGGTTGCCGGCCTGAATGGACAACTGGCCGGCCGCGCTGGCCGATTCCTCGGCCGAGGCGGCGTTGCCCTGGGTGACCTTGTCCATCTCGTTCATGGCCGTGCTGATCTGCCCGATGCCCAGGCTCTGCTCCTTGGAGGCTTCGGCCACTTCCGAGACCAATTCGGAAACCTTGGCCGCGTGGGAGCCGACGGTCTTGAAGGCCTCGGCCGTGGCGTTGACCATCTCCGAGCCGGAGTTGATGTTGGAAATGGTGGCCGCGATCAAATCGGCCGTGTTCTTGGCCGCGTCGGCCGAGCGGATGGCCAGGTTGCGCACCTCGTCAGCCACCACCGCGAAACCGGCCCCGGCCTCCCCGGCCCGGGCCGCCTCCACCGCCGCGTTCAAGGCCAGAAGATTGGTCTGGAAGGCTATCTCGTCAATGGTCTTGATTATCTTGCCTATCTCATTGCCGGAAATGGAAATCTCCTCCATGGCCCGGATGACCTGAGCCATGGAACTTTCGGCCTGATCAACGGCCTGGGTGGCCTGGGTCATGAGGGCGTTGCCCTCAGAGGCGTTGTCGGCGTTGCGCTTGGTCATGGAACTGAATTCTTCCAGAGCCGCGCTGGTTTCCTCCAGGCTGGCGGCGTTTTCCGTGGCCCCTTCGGCCAGGGTGTTGGAGGCGGTGGTGAGCTGCGAAGAGGCCCCGTCCACCTCCTCGGCGCTTTCCGAAAGGCTGGAAACTATGCCGTCAATGTGCCGGATCAGGCCCTTGGTCATCAAGACCGATAAAACCAGGCTGGTCAAAAGAGCCACAAAGGCCCCGATGAGCATGGTCCCGCCAATCTTATTGACCGCCGAAGCGGTGTCCTCCGCGGCCTTGTGGGCGATGTCCTCACCGGCCGCGGCCAAACCGGCGCACTCGTCTACCAGGGCGGTGACCAGGGAGTTACGTTTTGTCGTGACTTCGGCGTCGATCTTCATCATGTCCAGGGTGGCCCTGAGGCTGGGCTCATACCTCTCGTTCTGGATCTTCAGGGCCTTGTTCAGGGTCGCCTGGACCGCCGGGATCTGGGTATCGACGAGCAGGGACTTCAGGCGCTTGTCCACATCAAGGGCCAGGGCCAGGCTGTTCTCCAAAAGTTCCTGGCTGTTCCGGAGAAGGCCGCGGCTGAAAGCCAGACAACTGGCGTTGGCGAGATTCACCAAGGTGCCGAGTTCGTGGACGCGCCTGACCCGCCGCTTGATGTGAGCCGCGTCAGTCCCTTCCAGGGCTTCCTGTTCAAAGATATCGACTTCCGTATTCAGGGCCTCGACCAGGGCCTCAAGGGTCTCATCGAAAGCGGCCACTAAAGCGGTGCGGGTGTCAAGGATCTTATCCTGACGCTCGGGGGTGGCCATGGCCATGGAGGTGTATTCCTGGAACATGCCCGTAATTTTCTGGTAGCGGCCGGTTATTTCCGGGACCCGGAGTATCCCGGCCTCCGGCGCGTTTATAAGACGGCCCAGTTCCTGGAGAAGACCGGCGGTCTCCTTGTTGCTGGCGATCAACAGGTCGAATATCTTGCGGTCGTTGGTGGGGCTGGCCAGAAAAGCCCTCATGGACGAACGCTGGCTCTCCATTTGATAGCGGATCTCGTCGGAGGTGCCGAAAGCAGTCAAAACAAACTTATTCAAAACATCGGAGCTGGCCCTCAAAGGCTGGACAAGCACGAAGATGGCTGTCAGGAGGGCGAAATAGATGACGTTCGTCATCACGAAGCCCAGAATGATTTTGGTTCCCAGTTTCATGTGTCACACCTTGCCAATATCAATGAAGTTAAAAAAGAAAACTGAAGGCCTTATCCCAAAAATATAGGCCCTCGGTGGAAAAAAGAAACAAAACACCTTTAAGGTGGATTGATTTAATTTAGCATAAACCATGATTCTCAGGCAAGAAAATTATCAAGGCCCGGGTCTGGCGCGAAAATCGGCCCGAAAAGGGACCTCACTGGTCGAGGCATTGACAGGTCGCGGAAAACTTCTTAAAATCACTGGGTCTAATTCCAGGAATTTGTCGATATACGGGGCGAACAGTGAAAATCAAGGCCTTGGGGGCGGTGGGCACGGTGACCGGGTCATGTTTCCGGCTGGAGATGGCCGGCGGGGCCAAAGTTCTTTTGGACTGCGGACTATTTCAGGGCGGGCGCCAGACGGAATTGCGCAACTTCGACACCAGACCCCACGAGCCGGCGGCCCTGGATGCCCTGGTGCTGACCCACGCCCATATGGATCACTCGGGGCTGGTTCCCCGCCTGGTCAAGGCCGGATACGGCGGCCCGGTCCACGCCAGCCCGGCCACCTGCGACCTGTTGAAAATATTGTGGCTGGACGCGGCCCACATCCAGGAACATGAGGCGCTCTGGAAAAGCCGCAAGAACAGGCGCCAGGGCCGGCGCGCGGTGGAGCCACTCTATGGCGAGGACGATGCCCGCCGGGCCATGACCAGACTCACCCCCCTGGATTTCAACACCGACCATGAAATCGTCCCCGGCCTGACCCTGCGCCTGACGCCGGCCGGGCACATCCTCGGCGCCGCCGGAGCCCATTTCACCGCCCTGGAAAACGGACGCCCGATCCGGGTGGCCTTTTCCGGCGACCTCGGCCGGGCCAGCCAGCTCCTCATGCCACCACCGGCCACCCCGCCCCCGGCCGACACCATTTTCATGGAAACCACCTACGGCAACCGCCGCCACAAGGACCTTGGGCCTTCGGTGGAGGAACTGCTGGCGGTCATAAACACGGCTTGGCGGGAAAAGGGCAAAATACTCATCCCGGCTTTCGCCGTGGAGCGGACCCAGGAAATACTCCTACTGCTGGCCCGGGCCTGGCACGAGGACCGCCTGCCCCGCGAGTTGCCCATCATCCTTGATTCGCCCCTGGCCTCGGCCGCCTTAAGCATCTACGGCGACCACCAGAACCTCTTCGACCAGGACAGCCAAGACTTCCTGAACCGGTGGCGGGACGGACAGCTTCTGCCGACCCTGCGCCTGACCAGGAACGCCGAGGAAAGCCAATCTCTAAACGACATTCCCGGCTCGGCCCTGATCATGGCCGGCAGCGGCATGGCAAACGCCGGCCGCATTCTCCACCATCTCAAACATAACCTTTGGCGGCCAAACTGCCATGTCGTCTTCGTGGGCTTCCAGGCCCAGGGCACCATCGGCCGCCGCCTGGTGGAGGGCGGCCAAGTGGTGAAAATATTCCGGGAAGCGGTGCGGGTCGAGGCTCAGATCCACACCATAGGCGGCTTTTCAGGCCACGCCGACCAGGCCGAACTCCTGGCTTGGCTGGCCCCTCAAGCCAAACCCGGCCTCACGGTCAATCTGATCCACGGAGAGGCGGCCAGCACCCGGGACTTCCAGGAGTTGGCCCGAACGACCTTCCCCGAGGTCCGCTTCCACATTCCCCACTGGCTCAGCTACGCGGCCCTGGCCGAGGATACGGCCGGCCAGATTCTGGAGGCCGCTCCGCCGGCCGAACTCTCCCTAGCAGACCCGACCCTGGCCGACAGCTTCCTGAACCGGCTGGACCGCCTGCGCGACCGGGCCCCGGCCGCCGGAACCCTGGCCCCGGACCGGCTGGCTCTTTTGGAGCAATATCTGGAACAGGCCGAAAGCCTATTGATGTCCGCCCCCGGGGTCGATGGCCCCTCAATATAGGACGGTGAAAATTTTAGGGCCTTGGCCCGCCTTGGCCCTCAGACGTAGCGGACGATGCTCTCCAAAGGCTTGCGGACTTTCTCCCGGGTTTTTGGGTCGGCCGGATAACCCACGGCCACCAGCCCGGCGAACTGTTTTTCCAGGGGAATATTCAGCAGTTCACACAGCCTTTCCCGGTTGTAAAGGCCCAGAATGCAGGTGCCCAGGCCCACGGATTCAGCCTCCAAGCACAGGCTGAGCAAGGCTCCGCCCAAATCGCTCCTGGCGAAATACTGGCTGTCAAGGAAAGCCCGCAACTTGGGCATGAGGACGGCGTGTTCCTCCAGCACCACAATGAAGGCCCGGGCTCCCGCGATGTATTCGTTTACGCCCAACTGCTGAGAGCATTTGGCCACTTCGGGCACCAGGGCGGGGTCTTCCACCACCACGAAACTCCAGGGCTGGGAATTACAGGCCGAAGGGGACAGACGGGCGGCCTCCACGCATTTGACCAGCTTTTCATGTTCCACCGGCCGGTCGGCAAAATTGCGGCAACTCTGGCGCGCGGCGGCCAATTCCAGGAAATCGTTCATGGAAGGGCTCTCCTATAAATTCATTCAGTGGCGGACAGTTACGGCGGAGCCGGGTTCGGCCAATCGGACCACGGTCCGTCGCAGGGCGTCGGCCCCCAGGTTCTTCTCAATGAAAGGCCGGGCCCGCTCACTGAATCGATCGGTGACGGCCAGCCTGGCCCAGTCGGCGCCGCAGTATTGCCTGGTTTCATTCTCGGTCAACCAGTTTCCGGAGGTATCGCAGCGGCTGTCAGCGGCGAAGGCGAATTCCAATTCCCCGGCATAGACCAGTTCACCGGGCTTGATCGTGACCGTGGCCAAGAGGGCCCGCCCTTGGCGGACCCCTTCGGTGAGGAGGTTGCAAACAGCCACCGGCTCGCCCGGGGCGAAGCCCAAGCCCAAACCCACTCCAAAATGACCGCCTGAGCCGCCCCAGATGCCCAAGCCCCCTGTGGAACCGCCGCCGCCGGGCTTGTAAACTTTATGGCGGGACACCTGGCCCAGACGGCTGGCCACATTTTCCCGCCAAGTCTCATCCCAGTCGGTCGAAGCCGGCCGCAAACCCTCATCGCAATCGCTGAAAACGGAATAGAGGGCGTAAGTGCCAGGCTCGACCAGGACTACATCATAAATGTCCAGCCGGTCGAATGAACGATGCCGGCCGGAATGATAAACCGTGAAGTTCTGGCGTTTACGGGGATTATCCAGCCTCTGCCAGCGGGTGGCCAAAAGGCTGCCCCGGTCAACGACATGTACCAGGATCGCCCCCTGGCCCTGTTTCAGGGCCGTTTCATTGAAATTCATAAGGGGGGCCGGCCTGCCGCCGAAAGGGCCGGCGCAGGCCGCGACCAAAAAAGTCAGGACCGAAAGGGCCGCCATATGGGGAACCTTGACGCGGCGCTGGGACATAACCAGGACCTCCGGGCAAATTTCGTGTCGTAAACACCGGATATAAAGGGTAGCTCTCAGGCTTATTACCCTGAGGGCATCTCACCGGCTCCTTCTCCGGGCAAATTTCGTTGTCAGAAAACGAATATTTGGTGTATAATAACAGAAAGTGGCCCCTTAAGAAAGGTGTTTGAACAAGATGGCGAAAAAAACGAATTTTTCGGCCCTGGCCGTCCTGGCCGTCCTGACCGTACTGACCGGTCCTCCCCCCCTGGCCGCCCAGGACACGGTTTCCACCAACCTGGCCCAAGCCGGCTCGGCCTATCAAAGCGGGGATCACATCGGAGCCCTGGACGCCCTGTGGGCGGCCCAGGAGGAAATATGGCGCCGGGCCCCCTTGGGCGTCCGCAACGTGGCCTTCGTCACTGACCAGCCTGACAATTTCGGCACCTACCACCCCAAGGAAGGTCAAGACTTCAAAGCTCCGGAACCCCTGATCCTGTATTGCGAACCCATAGGTTTCACCCAGGTCAAAACTGGCGAGACCTACAAATATTCCATTATCGGCGCCTTTGATATCCTGGACGCCGCCGGCCGGGTGCTTGGCGGCCAGAAAAACCTGGGGCCTTACGAGCAAAGCGACTACCGCACTTGCAGCACCGAGACCATGCTGGTCATGACCATCGGCCTCCAGTGCCTGCCGGCCGGCTCCTACGTCATGCGGGTCACCCTGACCGACAACCTGGACCAGACCAAATCGGTGCAGTTGGACAAACCCTTCAAAATCGTAGAATAA